>QNDP01000046.1 GCA_003645975.1 Candidatus Hydrothermota bacterium
AAGGGCGATCATGTCGTCCTGAATGGGTTGGGTGAGTTCGCCCTGCTTGGAGAATGTGGTCGTCGTCTTGCCTGTGCCTGAAAGTCCCATAATCGCCATAGTTACGCGTTTTCCACCGATCTGGACGGCTTTCGCACCTGCATGGAACACAAGTCCACCGCGTTGATACACATAGTCGTTGAGCATTCGCAGAGCGCCTTTCTTGCTTTCGCCGAAGTAATCTGAACCCATCACGTAGGTGATGTAATTTTCGAGGTCCACCACGATGGCGAGCCTTCCGGGCATGTCATCGAGTATCAATCCCGGTGTGTGAACCACAGTTATCGCAGGTTTGAACGGCTCTTTCAGTTGTTCAGGGGTCTCAACCATGTGTCTCGGGAATGCGAGAACTTGTTGCATTCCAGCGAGATTGGCACCTTCAAGCGTGTAATACCAGACGACGGGCACCGCCTTCTCACCCAGACCGAGATATCCCTGAATCTCGATCAGAACACCTTTCTCCTCGATGTAACGCCTTTGGCGTTCTATGAGCTCCTGAGCCTTCTCGTGTGATATGACTTTGCTCGAATAAAGATGTGCATCTGATTCAGGCGCAATTATGTAAGTGAATTCGGCCTTGCGAGCTTTCAATCTCGTGATCTTGTCTAAATTCCCGTAGGCAGTCTTTATTATCGGATGTGAGTTCTCCAGAGCAAGCTTCCTCAGCTCCTCTTGGGACGGGTTAACTAATTTCTTCACATTGAAATCCACCATCGTGTTCTACCTCCTTGTTAGGATGGGTATTATAATGCTCTATTTTTTGAAAAGCCAAACCAAAAGTTACAGATGCCAAATAGCTTATGTCTTATTAAACAATTTGAGACCGAATCTTAAAATGAATAAAATCTTGCAAAAACGGGAAAAAATGATGGGCGTTAAAAATTGGATGTTAAGCTGTCGAGTTGACCCAATTGAACTTTAAGGATGCCTTAAAATTCATCCCGATCATGGCTATCAGGATACTTCACACCGCAGATTGGCATCTTGGAAAAGTGTTCGAGGGCATGCAGTTCGACCTCATAGATGAGCAGAGGCGTATCCTTAACAAAATCAAGGAGATAGCCTCAAACGAAGATGTTCATCTCGTCATTGTCTCAGGCGATGTCTTTGACAGCTATGTGCCTTCCAATGCTGCTCGCAAGGCGTTTTTCGATGTCGTTGTGGAACTCACCGATGACGGGAGACGGCCGGTCATAGTCATTGCTGGAAATCACGATTCTCCCGAAGGGTTAACCGCTGCCAATGCGGCTCTCTCCAGACACGGCGTTGTTGTCTTCGGAACGCCTGTCGATCCGCTGCCAGATTTTGAGCTTGAGACCAAAAGATACCGACTTTTTAGAAAAGGGCGATTTGTGCAGTTGGAATTTAGCGATTCGGATGAATCCCTTTGCCTTCAAGCGTTGCCTTATGCGTCGGAGACGAGACTGCGTGAGGCTTTGGAGTCCGAAGGCCAAGCCGACCGTGCGGTCGAATACGCCCAGAGGCTGAGGCTCCTTCTGTGCCACAAGCCGCCTTTTGCATCGGATCGATATGTCATTGCCGCACATCTGTATATGGGAGGTGGCGAAGAGGTTGGCTCGGAGAGAAGGCTTATGCTCGGGACAAGCTATCATGTGCCTGTGGACTACCTGCCATCCGATGTCGATTATGTCGCTCTCGGACATCTACATAAAAGTCAAGCAATTGCCCCAAATGTCCACTATTCAGGTTCTATATTTCCGCTCTCAATTTTCGATGCGGAAAAAGATCCGATGAAATCCGTGTTGCTTGTGGCTTTGGAGGATCGGGTCAGCGTGGAACGGATTCCAGTTCTGGAGGAGGGCAGGGTGGTCGTCATGCGGCCAGAATCGATCTCCGAAGCCCTCTCTCAGGCGGAAAAACTTGCCAACTCTCTCGTGTTTATGGAATTTTTTGGGGTCATCCCAAAGCCGACCCAGATTGAGCAGTTAAGGCGGGCTTACAGGCGCAACCTTCTCGGCATCCGCTTCGTCTTTGAACCCGAAAAAAGTCGAATGGATGTCGCTGAGCTTAGAAAACTTGAACCTGTTGAAATCTTCAAGCGCTACTATCGGCTTCAGCATGGCGTCCAACCAAGTTCTGAACTGGTAAAACTTTTTGTTGAGATACTCGACGAGGTGGGCATGTCATGAGACCGCTCAAATTGAGGCTGAAGGGGTTGAACAGTTATCGGCATGAGGCTCTTATCGATTTTGAACGCATAACCCGACATGGAATTTTTGGGATTTTCGGACACACCGGTGCGGGAAAGTCAACTCTTCTCGACGCCATAACCTTCGCCTTATACGGCCGCACAGACAGGCTTGGCGCACAGATCGACGAGGCGATAAACCGTTATGTCGGCCATGTCTTCGTGGATTTCGAGTTTGAAGCTTCGGGAGGCAGATTTAGGGTTAAGAGGGAGAAAAGCTTGCGAAAGAGAAAGCAAAGTGAATCAAGACTTTACAGTTTCCGAGACGGAAACTGGGTGCCGATCGCAGAGAAATCGACGGAGTTCGAAAACCATAGAAACGCCATTCTGGGCAACATGAAATTCGAGGATTTTACCCGTGTGGTGATCCTTCCGCAGGGCAAATTTGCCGAGTTCCTCGACACGAAGCCGGCCAAAAGGGCTGAAATGCTTGCAAGAATCTTTAACCTCGAAATTTACGGCGATGTCTATCTGGCAAGGGTCAAGGAGCGGTTGGAGCGACTCAGGGGCGAGTTTGGTCAACTTGAGCGGTCGATCGACGCCCTCAAGGACGCCACGCCCGAAAGGTTAGGCGAATTAAAGACTAAACTTGCTGATTTGCAGAAACTTTCTGGAATACTCTCACGGGGCGAACAGCGAATCCTTAAGAGAGTCGAACTCCTGCGCAGATTCAAAGAGCTTGTCGAGACCAAAGGGCAGATAGAGCGCCAAATTCAAATCCATCTGAGACAAAAGGACGAAATCGAGGCCTTGAGACGCAAACTTGAAAGCGCCGAAAGGCTTGCCTTGCTCGAAGATGTTGCGCTTCGTTACAAGGAGTTGAAAAGGTCCATTCCATTGAAACTTAAAGAGTTGTCCGAGAAACAGAAGCTGCTGAACAAAAAGCTGCAAGCCCTTCAACACATCGAAGATGAACAGCGTGACTTTGAGGAACATGCGCTGCAAAGGATAGCGGAGTTGTCGAAACGCGAACGGGAGCTCGAACTGGCGCTGGAGCTGGAAAAGCGAAGGAGAGAGCTTAAGAACGCCATAGCTGAGATCAAGGCCAAAGGCAAAAAGCTCGGTGTCCAAAAACAAAAGGCGGAAGCAGAACTTAATGCCCTTGAAGCCAAAGAGCTCGCAGTGATAGACTCGAAAATAGCCGAAATTCAAAAGATTCAAGACCAGATCGAGAAGGAGATGCCGAAAGTTGAGCTAAGCAGCGAAGTTTTGAGTCAAATAGAATCCGGAATCTCGCAACACAAGCAGACAATTCGGGACATCGAGACCTTCGCTTCGCAGCAGTCCGAGATGGAAAGGAGACTTGCGAAGGTATGGACTTCGGCGTTCGGGGAGTTGGAGATGCCAGATTCGACGGATGATGCTCTCTCCATTTTCGATTCGGAGATGGAACGCCTTGAGAAAGAGATCGAGATAGCACACAGCAAAAATTTGGCTTTGGAACTCGCTATGAAGCTTAAGGACGGTGAACCCTGTCCTGTCTGTGGTTCGATACACCATCCCGCACCACTTTCGCCTTCCGATGTTCCCGATGCGTCTAAAAGCAGGAAGCTGAAGCTCAGGCTTAACCGCTTGCGCAAGCTCAAGGACGAGTTCATCGGAGTCATGTCTCAACTGGCAGGGGTCAAGGAGCGCATCTCCGAACTTCAAAAGCGTAAGGCCACAATTGAAAGGGATGTCCTTGATTTGTTGGGGGGCAAAGACTTCAAATTGGTCGAACGGATGCTCGTCGATGCCAAAAGGGCTGCAAAGTTGAAGGAAAGAAAGGCCAAGTTGACGCAGAAGCTGGCGGATGTGTTGGGGAAAAGGGCACGGATTACCGAGAAGATCAACAAGTTGCGCTCAAAAATCGGCGAAATCGAGCAGGAACTCGCCGCTGAAAGACAAAATTGGAAACTCAAGAGCAAAGAGCTTGAGGACATTCAGGCTAAATTGGAAAGGTTGACCAGAGGTGAACCGATCGAAGCGCTTCTGGCCTCGCTGCGGAAAGAACGCAAATCGATAGAGACCGAAAGACGGAATTTGCAACGGAAATTCCGTTCTCTCAGGACAGAGGTGGATCAGTTGCAAGGTCTTGTGGCAAAGCTCAAGGGCGAGGTGGAGACCATGAGGCGCTCGTTCGAGCAGGCAGAATCCAAACTTTTGGGTAAGGCTGCGGAGATGGGCGTCAGCTTGGAGGAGCTTATGGAACAGATAGTGCCTCATGAACAGCGCCAAAAGATGAGAGCCGAGATAGAGGAGTGGGAAAAACGGTTGAATGACTTGAAAGCCCGACTCAGCCAGATCGAACAGAAGATTTCCGAGATGGGTGTGGAGTCACTGCCCGACGGCGAGCCTATGCGTTCGGAGAGGGCGCTGAAGAGGCTTAAGGAGCGCATCTCAGCGTTGGACAAGGAGATCGGCGAGACAAGGGGCGAGATCAAGCGCACAGAAGCGGACATCCTCAGAGCCAACGAGTTACGCAGCCGAATAGCTGAGGTGGAGAAACAGATAGCGTTGCACGAGGAGCTTGAAAAGCTTATGCGGGGCAAAGGGTTGGTCAAGTTTATCTCGAAGTTTTTGCTCGACGAGATCGTTTCGGAGGCGAATTTTATGCTGGACGACCTTACAGGCGGGAAGCTGCATCTTGCCCTCCCGGACGAAAGATTGGATTTCAAGGTCTTTGATCTGACGGACGGCAGAACCCGTTCGGTTAAAACGCTTTCAGGCGGTGAGAAGTTTATGGTTTCGTTTGCACTTGCTTTGGCGCTCTCGTCCTATATCCAACGGATGCGCGCACGCACCATCAACTTTTTCTTCATAGACGAAGGGTTTGGCACGCTGGACTCCGAACGGCAGGAGGCCGTCGGACGAGTCCTCGAGGAGATGATGAGGACAGGCCGAACCGTGGGCTTGATCACCCATGTCGATGCATACAAACACCTTGTGCCATGTTACATTCTCGTTGAAAAGGATGAAATTGAAGGAAGTCGTGTCAGGATGGTATGTTCATGAACCCCAAAGTCCCATGGTTGGATTGGGATGGAAGGGGCTGGCCGTCATCCTTTCAGCTTGCGTTTTCACCTTCGGCTTCGAGACAGTGCTTGCATATCCCTTTGATCACTATTTGGTAACTCAGTGGGCTGTGTCCATTTAGCTCGACATTCTGGCATAAATCTGTCCTCAGCGGAAGGTCATAGATGCGTCCACATTTGACACATTTGAAATGGGCATGAGGCTCAATGAAGATGTCATATCGTGTCTCGCCTTCAAAATCGATACTGATAGTTAACCCCTTTTTCACGAACAGCTTGAGCGTGTTGTATATGGTGGTTTTGGAGAGTGTCGGAATCTCCTTTGCCAAATCCTTGTAAATCATGTCCACACTCGGATGTGTCCGGTGTTCGATCAGGTATTTCAGGATCTTGATCCTGTGATATGACGGATAAATCCCCTTTTGTTCCAGCACAGATTTCAAATCATTCACTGGCATGTTTTGCATCATTTCAGCACCTCTCCCGTTTCGTTATACCAAAGAAGTAAGTCAAGATGATCCAAAGGGATACCGATCTCATCAGCAAAGTTTGCCATTTTTGTTTCTATTTCTAAATATCGAGGCCGTGTCAAAGATTTTGGCACCTCATGGATTACACCTAAGAGTTTCAAATTTTTTAAGATGTGCCTGTCGAGGATGGCAAGCTGCGAACGGGCGGCGTAGGCCGAACCCCGCGCACCCTCATCGGCGAGGATGGCAAGCTGCGAACCCATCCCTATGTTTCTCAAAAAATGGCTTGCTTCTTTGTAACCCATGCCCTTGATGTTCATGACCAACCATTCACGCATTTGGAAAGGGTCATCGAATTTTTCCAAGACAGAACGGATAGAAAATTCACCGTTTTTTGTGAACAAGGCTCTTGCCTTCAAGATGTAAGCCGCCTTTCTGGCCTTGAACCTGACACCTTTCAGTTCGGACAGGATCGCATCGTAGTCCCCGTGATAGAGTGCGCCGTTTGCTTGTAGCCTCTCGACTGCGGCCAAGCAAATCCTCGCCTTCGATTGGGGTGTCAAAAGGCAGAAGGCAAGTTCGGCAAAGAGCTGCTCCTCAGATGCGTTTTTTCCAATCTCACGGAATTCATCCAATCTTTTGACGATGGTCTTACGGATGTTTTCATAAACTTTGAGCAGTTTACGCAGATGTTCGTTTTCCATTTTTGTCATAGTTCCACCTCTGATTTTTAATCAAAAGTCGGTTTATTATAAGGCCGATTTTTCGATTTTGAAGATGTGAAGTGGATTGAATTCAGGAAGTTTTGGCATATTTCAGGTCGGCTTCCTGATTTTTGCGATGAAGAAACCTTCGGTCTTGTTCCTGTGGGGATAGAGACGGCGCGCCGCCTTGACCTTTGGATCGTATGTTTTTCGTCTCCATCCGACTAAGGCCTCGTCCATTTTGAATCCAAAATCTTGAAAAGGCAGGACTTCGGCTTCTGGATGGCGCGAAAGTAGGAAATCGACCGTGCCCTCGTTCTCCTCCGGCACCAGCGTGCAGGTCGAATAAACCATAACGCCGCCCGGTTTAAGTGCCTGATAGCCAGCGAGGATGAGTGCACGCTGTGTTCGCACGAGCATCCCGACCCTTCCCCAGCTCCACCATCGTGCAACTTCGGGTGAGCGATGGAGTGTGCCCAATGCGGAACACGGTGCATCGATTAGGACTTTGTCGAAAGTGTTCGGTGTTAAAAAGCCGAATTTGTAACCGTCGAACTCGGTGATGATCGTGTTGAGGACGCCGAGCCGATCGATGTTGTGCGAAAGCGCTCGAATCCTGTCGATGTTCACATCGTTGGCCACTATGACGCCCGTGTTCTCCATCATTTGGGCCATCTGAGTCGTCTTGGAGCCGGGTGCAGCGGCTATGTCCAGCACTTTCTCACCTGGCTTCGGCTCCAGCACGAGCGGCGGGATCATCGAGGCAAGTTCCTGAACATAGAAATGGCCGAGAAAATGTTCCAATGTCTTTCCGATTGGAAACGGTTCATGTTCGACTCTGAAAGCTGCGTCATAAAAGTCAAGCGGTTTCAGCCTGAAACCCTGACTTTCCAAACGGCCGATTAGCTCGTCCTTTTCAACCTTCAATGTGTTGATCCTAATGGAGTTGGGCAAGGGTTGGGACATCCATTCAATAAACGCTTCCAGCTCATCTCCTAAGATGTCTTCGAGCAAACCGGCGAGTTGCGAATTTTGGATGGGCTTCATCTCGGTTTCAAAGGGGCTCGGCCGGCACAGGAAAGTCCCCTGTTCACAACCACCCCTCGAACCCTTCAAAGGGTTCAGCCAGCTTACCGAACTTTGTTCGGCTTGGAAATGTGTTTGGAATAAAGGCAGAGCAAGCCTCCGACCGAGCCCGTTCGACCTCAGTCATTTTCCTTAAACCATTCCGCTGTGATGCGCAGTCCATCCTCAAGTTCGACTTTTGGCTGCCATCCAAGCACCTCTCGTGCGAATTGGGCGTTGAGCGAGATCTTATAGACTTCGCCCGGACGAGGCGGTTCGTGAACGGGTTCATGTTCGTATCCCGTTATTTCGGCGAGGATCCTGAAAATTTTGTTCACAGACTCACCTCGACCCCATCCGAGATTGAAAATCGGAGGCTCCTCAATGTTCAAATCGTTCATGGCGAGCAAATTAGCCTCAGCTATGTCCCCGACATAGACGAAGTCCCGTTCCTGCGTGCCATCGCCGTAGATGATCACAGGCTGTTTCTTCCACATCCTTTTCGAGAAAATTGCGACGACACCTGCTTCACCATAAGGATCTTGGCGTGGTCCATAGACATTCGGGTATCTCAGGACGACATAATCCAACCCGTAATTCTCACGGAAAAGGTAGAGATAGTGCTCAACCGTGTGTTTTGACACTCCGTAGGGACTGAGCGGATTGATCGGATGTTTCTCATCACAGGGCAGATATTGAGGATTCCCGTAAATTGCGCCCCCTGAAGATATGTAGATGAACTTTTTGACCTTGTATTCGACGCTCAACTTTATCAAATTCAGAGATCCCAAAATGTTGAC
>QNDP01000047.1 GCA_003645975.1 Candidatus Hydrothermota bacterium
CGAATCCCATAACAACTGCGGTTGGATGGACCTCCGCAGCCGGATCGACATAGGCGTAACTTGAGATACCAGGTTTAGGAACTTCCTCTTTCGCAAAGAGTTGGAGTAAATCCGGAAGGATTGACCTGACATTTGAGACCACGATGTAGGCCTTCGCCCCTATCTTTTCTGGGATTTTCGAGACCACGAGACAGCCAAAGGTCTTGCCAGCAACTTTTTCGGCCAGTTTAGGTTCTGCGAGGAATGTCAGATCGTTCTCAGACGCACTCTCGATCGGTGCGATCGACTCGATCACAAATTCTGGATCGCCTTCAACCTTTCCGCCAATCTTTTCGGCTATCTCTTTGACTTTCATAGCTATTTTACTCCGCGGGCAAATTCAACTGCTTTCTGGGACGAGAGGGGTAAAGCTTGTAAAGCTCCTTGCGACGGGCTTCGAGTAGGTCTTCGGGCTCACCCATAAACTCGGCAGCCGAAATAACTTGTGTGCCGTAACGCTGTCCCGCCTCAAAAACCGGCGCCATCTTCTCACGCCACTTGAGATCGCGCAGAAGGTGATGTTCCAGAACGAGTTTTTTGAGTTTAACTTCCTCAATCAGTCTAACAAGGTTCTCGATACTTTTCTCGAAATTTTTGCGCGAATATCGGAATCCAAGCATGTAAGTCATTGGTCCATCGACATAAAGGATGTCAGGCGCATGGTCAAAGATGAACTGAACTTGATCGTCGATCGCAGGACCTTCGACATCGGATGTGAAAAGGAAAGTCTCCTTGCCATCGTCGATAAAGATCTCGAACACGAATCCAAGTCTTGAGTTTGTGCCGTGAAACACAGCCTTTGAAAGCTCGATCCTTGTGTTTCCGTAAGTCAAAGAGCGCCCTTCCGCAAATTCCAATTTTTTCGGAATTCCCTTCAGCCTCTCGATAAAATAGCTTGCGCGTTCCCGCTGGCTGCGGTTGATGTTCTCGGTCGGGTGCTTCAGGAAAACCTCTTTGCCCTCATAGAGTTCGACATGGTCAGGATTGTGATGGTCGTAATGGTAGTGGGTTACGAAGATGACATCGGCCTGTTTTGTCCATTCGGCTATTCGATTCCAATGCATCTCAAGTCTTTCAATTTCGAGTGCATGTGGAGGTAACCCATAGCGTGACGGTCCAAGTGCGACGCCGGGATCTATCATGATGGCGACATCGTCCGTCTTTACAAAAGTCGCCATCGATCTTGTGCCCATGCTATCTGCTGCAAGGAGTTTGATTTCCATAGTGCCTTGAGTATAAGCCAAAAATTTGGGCGATGTGAATGAAATTTCAGGTGGGAGCGCTTATCCTTCTCTCAGCGATTTTGGAATATAATCGGGGTAAGGAATAAATCCTTTGGGAATTTAAAGATACAGTCAAAATAAATAAGGGGGCGGAAAATCGCCCCCTTGCCTGAAACCCACAAAAAGAGGTCTCGGTCGGTGTTAACGGACAACCAGAAGTTTTTGCGTCTTTGAATATTCGCCTTTCACATTCATGCGGTAGAAGTAAACCCCGGCAGGGAGGGCGTTACCGGACGCATCACGACCATCCCAAGCTACGGAATGATAACCTGCGTTGTAATGCCCTTTTGCAAGTTCTCTGACGACTCGACCTCTGGCATCATAGAGCACTATTTCCACATCGGCATCCTTTGGCAATGCGAATTTGATCTCGGTCAGTCCATTAACCGGATTGGGTCTTGCCTCAAAGAGAACAAAACGAGTGGGGAGAGAAGGCTCGTTCGATTCCTCAACAAGTGTAGTCTGCGGGTTGCGCCAGTAGATAACAGTCGGCACTGTCAACCACACATAATCTGCATTGTCGCTGACAGAAAGTGGATCATCGTCGTAGCTGAACTGTGCATAATATTTATTGGCATCACGATATGAATAAAGTCCAATTGTAGCATCGGCATCACTTAAGTTATAAGGGAAATCGCTGGCATATTTAAAGACAAAATCGACATACCCTGTATTGCTTCTATTAATCATCATGAGTTGGAAAGTTAGATCTTCATCATTGGCCGTGCTCGCCAAATCCATATTTCTCCACTCTACAAAGAATGTATCTGCGCCTGTGCCCCTGACAGTCAAAGTGCAAACTGCTGCATCGATATTGTCATCTACAAGGTCATCCCAGAATGGAGCAACCATCGCCCTATTTGGACCTTCAAAGGTTGAGAAATCCTCATTCCCATCAGGAATGTTATCGTTTCGGAAATCTATAGCTCCGTTTACTCCAATGTAAACAGAGTCATATTCGTATCCGTAAAATTTGACAAGGAAGGGAAGAGGCCTTTTGACAGTTCCTTCATCGTTGTCAGGAAAAGTAATGCAATTATTCCCAATATCTCTCCAAGATGTTCCCCAAGTAGCTTGGAAGGTGTTATCGATATCACCTATTTGGTCCTCCCATCTCCAACCCGCTGCGTCCTCGCCAGAATGTATCCTTTGGTGATATATTGTATCCTGTGAGAAGACCGTTGTGTCGTTTGCATGGTTACCATCATCTTCATCTGTCACCCAGACTTTCAGGATATACCAATCGTCATCGTTATCTCCACTGACATCGTAACCATCAGAGCTGGAATAAACAAAAGTCTCAGTTGCACCTGAATTTATAGTTGTTGACGATGAAGGGTCAAGAGTATATTCTGTGCTGCTCCAATCACCTCCATTTTTAGAATATACGAACTTAATCACATCTCCAGCGTCTTCCCCAAAAGTGCAAGCGGATGTCCCTATGTTTTTAATGGTAACTTTGGGCATTATGTATTTATCATTTCCGCTTATTATATGTTCATCGACATAGCGATCCACTGTTATATCAGTAACAATAAAATCGCAACTCAACGCCTTACCTAACCTGATCATATAGTCTCCGTCCGTTACCTCGGTCCAGCCTTTAGATTTTGCAGAGTAATACTTCGAGTTATAGTTCGGCCTTGTCTTGTCCACACCTATCTTAATGGCCGAAGAAGGCTTTTGAACTACAACTACCCAAACGGTGTTATTAGCATCAACACTCACCACTGTGCCAAGATTTATAGTAAGCCATCCGGGAAGACTTGAAGGTATATCTACATCTGTAACATAGGCTTTTACATCGCTCATATTCGGGTCTCCTGATGCATCGCCCACCACATAGACAGTGTCAAATTGTGTAATTGTTCCGGCATTGCCACTGATGTATATCTTCACACGGCTAAATGAGTTGGCTTGGGCATTATAAAATCTCACCGCCGTTCTCTGTTCAGTAGTGCTTGACTCTGCCGAACCATCATCCCATCTATCCCAATCGTCCACAGGAACATACCACACCATCTCATTACCGTAACTACCGCCTTGGTCATCCGTGTTAGTAACTGTTACTTTTAAAGAGCATGCTTGAACATCAGACCATCCATCACTGTCCAAAATAAATGTTAAATCTTGAGCTGTATTTGCAGAGACTGTAGGCGATGAAGAACCGACGCTATTCCAAGCGCTCCAACTGCTTCCATCATAGGTTTTGTATTGGCAGGAAACAGTGACAGTTTGATCGCCAAAACCTCGATTCATCACTCTAACTTTCACAGTATCATCGTTGCCTGTAAGGACATGCTCTGGCCAGAAATAAGTTGTAACATCAATATCATCGGTATAGTCAGTAAATGCTTTAAAATAATCAATATACATATCCTCACCGCCACCGGCAGCCTTACCTTTAAATGAAAGTTTCACATTGGGATAACCTTTGTAAGGGCTCAAATCAAGCACATATTTTTTCCACCCGGGTTGTGGACTATAACGGGCAAGCTTCAGCAATGTTGCTATCCAAGACGCTCCACCATCAATGGACACTTCCACTATGAGCGAATCAGCAGCATTTGGTTTATTGGATGAATGATAGAACCAGAAGAAAGCGGCCGGATTTGTTGCGTCCTTAAGATTAAGTGTGGGGGTAACTAATCTTCTTTCACTTCCTGCAGTTGCCGAAGCAGAAGAAAACTTTGCAGCTCCATTTTCAAGACTATTAGACGGAGTTTCGCCAAATGTCCAGTCTGCATCGCCGCTGACATTGACCTCACTCCACCCGCTTGGATCGCTATTGAAATCGACGAGTGCTGAATTTGCATAGTAAAATTTAACATAGTAGTATTCAACACTGCTGCTGTTCAAGCTATCTTCAACAGTAGTTGCATCAAGTTCAACACTTACAGAACCATCGCTATTTTCTATTCCAATTTCCCTATTGTCTGTCCAATCATAATTATTATTATTGCTATTGCCTATGTCATGGTATGTAAAGACTATTGTATCCCCTTTTAATAGCTTTATCTGGAATTCGTAAACTGAATCAGAGGCGTCAACACTCCGAGCAGTTGTGTAGTAAAAAACAACATACTGAGGATTTGCACCTGAGCCATCTTTCCAATCAACTGTTTTAGCATTTCCTGAAGCATCCATGAGTTCCAAGTCGTGCCAAAAAGGAGCAATTGTGTTATTGGGCAGATTCTCATTAGGCATAGAAGCAGTGTAAGAGTTATCAGGGTCTCCTAAATTGTCATTGTCTATTGTTATAAACCCATTAGGGTTAACACCGATTTTCGCTTTGTTCAATTTATACAAAGTTCCAAAGTATTTGAAATAGAAGGTATTACCCGGTTTAACACTTGTGCTGTCATCGTCTGCGCCACTAAGGAGATTGTCAGTTGGATTTGTCCCATCCCACCAATAAGTATTACCTGTCCCATCCTCCCAATGATAGTATCCTATGAGGGCACCGCCTTCTTCAGTTATAATTGCGTGATGCTCGTCTTCCCTTATGTTCCTTTTCGTGTTAACCTTGGATTTTTTACCTGTGCCAACGGTGGCACTTGCTATACCCACCGTTAATAACAATATCCCAATGATTTTTACACACCACCGAGACCTCTTCATCATGACTACCTCCTTGTTTTGCAAGTCATTTTATTTACCCTATAAAATAGTGTCAAGGTAATTGAAAATGTAAACTTTAGGGCATGACTAAAATTTCATTTAATCATTTTTTCAAAACGAAATCTCCCAAATGTTCAAAAAGAACAATAACAACACACTCAAACTGAAAAGCTCATGTTGAAAATTTGATTTATTTTTTTGCAAATATTGTTCCTGATGATACAGGCGGGAACATTCACAGCAGTGACTCAAACGAAAATTACTGTCGAGATTAATGAGAATCAGTAAGGTCGATTTAAAAGGCGGGAAATCTATGTCTATTTTCCAAACCGATCATACATTAATCCGTGCCTGATGCCCCTGACGCTAACTGTAAGTTTGTGAATTCCAAGCAATTTCATGACCGTATAAACTATCCCAGCTCCTGCCACTATGACATCGGCGCGCTTCGGTTGCAAACCGGGCACTTTTTTACGCTCCCCGATCGGCATCTTGCGCAGCATGTCCATCAACTGATAGACGGTGTCCACAGTAAGTTCTGTTCCATCAACAACATTGGGATCATAAACCTCAAGCTTGTGCTTGATGGCGGCGAGATTTGTGATAGTCCCGCCTATGCCGATAAGAGCTTCTGGCACAAAGTCCATCGGCAGTTCGCCGATTTCTGATTGGAGAGCTTCGAGCATGGCCTCGAGCTCCTCGTCCTTGACTGGATCCGACTTAAGATAGGTCTCAGTGAAGCGGATAGCGCCGATGTTCAAGCTGAATTTCCGTTCGATCTCATCGCCCCTTCCAAAAATGAACTCTGTGCTACCCCCTCCAACATCTATGATGACGATTCTTTCTGCCGGGAATTTAAGTCCCGATTTTACAGCGAGATATGACAGTCGAGCCTCCTCCTCTCCGGAGATGACCTCGATTCTCAGGCCGCATCGCTCTTCGACCATTTTGATAAACTCATCGGCGTTTTTCGCGGTTCTAAGCGCCATCGTCCCGACAGCCACAATTTGTTCAGCGCCATAGGATTTTGCAAGTTCAACGAACTTACACAATGCTTCTGTGGTGCGTTCCATAGCCTCCTTTTTCAGCATTCCGGTCGTCTGCAACCCTTCTCCAAGTCTTGTTATCTCGGCTCTATCATCAATCTGTTTCCAATTACCTTGCTCATCCCGTTCTGCGATATAGATTAAAACGGAATTTGAGCCGACATCTATTGTTGCAAACCTTTTGCCCATCTTTCCTCATTTAAAGTTCCTGCAAGGCATCGACGAGTTCATCGTAGTGCCTCTGTATCGAATATTTCACCCATCCAAGCTGAACATCCTTCGGGACACCAACAGCGACAGCGATTTTCTTGTCAGGTCGTGGAAGTAGAATCACAAATGTGGATTTTGAGGTTTCCAGAATCAATTCTTTGAAATTTTTCAAAGCGGCACGGATCACAGGCAGACGGGCTTGCTGTTGTCCCTTAAGGACTATGTCGATCATCTGTTTATTCGCTGCCGTGATGCTCTCCAAACTATCTTGGTATTGCCGACTGAACCCGCTTATTGGAAGTCCGGATTCAAGGTCAAAAGCCACCACAAAATAGCATCTCCCGATTGACTCATCTATCTTTTTCAGGATTTCTGTGAATTTCATCTCATCCCCCTTTGTTAACTGCCGAATACGATCTCGACAGCCTTGTCGAGATATTTTCTCGCCAATACCCTCAGAATTCCGAGGTTAGATGAACGGGTAGCGGTTATTATGGCGAGCCGTTCCTCATCATCGACAAGGATAAAGAAGAAAGCGCCTTCAACTGAAAGTGTTATGGCTTTCAAGCTCCCAGCTATTTCTTCGGGAACGAGTCCCAGAAATCTTTCAAAAGTTCTGAACACATTGGCATGGACTGCGCTCGCAATGTTCGGATCGGTTCCGGGAATGTCAAATTGATGTGCCAATATCAGACCGTCTTTAATGCTAAATATACCAACTGCAATGGCATCCGGAATCTCGTTTTTCATTTCCTGAACCAAACTCTTTAATGCCTCTTCCATTTCTCGATCCTCCTTTTTGTCCATTATATGGTATCCCATTAAGTCCGTGCAATCTACAGGCTTGCGATGTTCAACATCGGCAAATTCTCATTGCCACAGTGAAGGGCTAACATCGAGTGAAATTCACTTAAAAGCAGGATATTGAGAGGGGATTCTCGAAAGTTCCTAAATTGCCTTTATTACCTCATCACCACAAATTTTGTGGTGGCCTTCAATCCGTTCGATGCCTCCATCTCAACGAAATACAACCCGTTGGGGACCAATCGATTATTCTCATCGCGCAGATCCCACACATGTTCAACAACATCTGCTGGCATCCGCAGCTTGTCGGTCTTAACAAGCCTGCCTGAAATGTCGAACACTTTGATGGTCAAAAGGGTTCCGGTAGGTGCCATGATCATTATCGACACCCGATCCTTTGTTGGGTTGGGATGGATTTCGAGTTTTGGCTCCCTTATCCCTCTCTCAAATGTGAACCAACTTCCGCTGACCTCGATGTCGTCGATGAAGAAGCCTTCGCCGACGCACGAATCGCTATCGCTCTCAAAGACAAACTTGACCTTTGCCGGCTCTCTTGGATTCAGGAATCCGATGTCGTAAGTGTATTTTGCCCAATCGACAACGATGTCGAGGGGTCGAGGATCGTCCAATGCGCCGCCAGAACCGATGAAATCCAAAAGGTATTCCTGACCGTCCTGTTCGACATAGACATAGATGCCATCGACGCCGTAGTTCGTGGCCTCGAACTTCAGCCAGAATGAGAGCTGCGCATCGTAAGGCACTGGAAACGATGGAGATTCAAGCGTATCGCTCCAGTTCGGTTCGTATCCCACGCTGTCAATTCCACAATAGACCGAGTGTGTTCCACTATGCGATTCGTAATCAACGATATGCCAATGGCCGGTCATTCTCCACAAAAATGTGAAAGTTGTCTCAAAGTCCGCCTGCCAGTTGAGTGAGAGTAGATTGCCTGAAAATTCATAAGTCCATCCGAGTTTTCGACCTCTAAAATCTGATGTCAAAACGATTTGTCCCGATGAGGACGGATCTTCGGCGGAGAACTCGAAGTAGAAGGCCGCAGTTGAACCCGGCGGTATTGAGTCGATAGACATGCTATTCTGTGTGAAAATGACATGTGATGCCTCGATGGATGCGTTGACATTGTGTGCTGTCGCAAGGCCTGCGTTCTGAACCGACACACGCACATAGCCGGCGAGAAACGGCGGCATCGTTTTACCTGTGTCAAATTCCGTCTGGATTCCAACGACTTGCAAAAGCGGCGC
>QNDP01000048.1 GCA_003645975.1 Candidatus Hydrothermota bacterium
GCTTCCACAAACGGCTATCTGTGCTTCAGTGGCGAAGATTATGATGATTACAGCAATGATCCAATTCCATATCAATGGAGTCCGAACGACTTGATCGCTGTGTTCTGGGATGATCTCAAATTTAGAGATGGCAGCCACCTTGATACGATCAGCGGTGTTACACCTGAAGGTGTCCGCTACTTCGTGATCGAATACGATAGCGTATCTTTCTATGCCTACCCTGAGCAGTTCATCACATTCGAGGCGATACTTTATGAGGACGGTTCGATTGTCCTGCAGTATCTTGATCTCGGCACAAACGATATCACTCACGGCGCATCTGCAACTGTCGGAATCGAGAATCAAGATGGAACAATTGGCTTGCAGTATCTCTATGACGGAGAGCCATTCCTGTTGATAGAGGAAAGAGCCATCAAATTCTTTAGACTGAATGATGCTGCCGTGGCCGAGATAATCGAACCTTCCGAGACAGGTTATCCGTTGAATCAAGCTGTGCCTTTGATTGCTGTGGTTAGAGCGACGCCGAGTGAGGAAGTATCCCTTGAGGCCAAGGTCATATCGGAAGAGGTAGTGCTCTTTGATTCGGTTGTAACCTTCACAGCGACTGGAACCGACACGGTGGACTTTGGAACCTACATACCACCGTACTGCGGCATATATCAAGTCTTGTTCACTGTGAGCATGGAAGGAGATGTCAACCCTGACAACGATGAAATGAGCACATCTTTCGGAGTTTATCGGTTCACTTATCCGGATAACCTGCCCGTGTTTGAAACCACTGCCGGTTGGGAGTTCGGTGAGCCGGAAGGTGGCGCTTATGCTGGCACAAATGCGTGGGCTACTGGATTGACTACGAACTATGAACCCAACGCAGACTGGACGCTTGTTACACCATCCTATCCGCTTTACGGCGAGCATCCGGTCTTTGTGTTCCACCACAGGTTCGAGTTCTCGGATGAGGACGCTGGCATTGTCGAGATGTCGATGGATGATGGTGCAACTTGGGTCAAAGTTGAGCCGGTGATCGGCGGATACAACGGCACATCGCCGCTCTTTGGAGACGAGGCCGCCTATGTTGGAACGAGCGACTGGATGACCTCGTTCATTGACCTTTCTGACTATGTTGGCGCTGGAGACAATGTGATCTTCAGATTCCACTTCAGGTCGAACGACAGCGGAGAGGCCTTTGGCTGGGTCATCGACGATTACGGTGTGAGCTATGGTGGATTTGAGCTGCCGAACGATGCGGGTGTTGTTACAGCATCGGTTGTGCCGGGTGCTGTCTTGGCAGGCGCCACTACTCACCACCTCACGGCAGATGTGTTCAATAGCTCGCTCAGCTCTGCAGGAAACTTCATTGTTGTCGCCAAGATATTCGGTCCAGATGGAATGCTTTATTACCGCTCGCAGAAGACGGTCTATCTCGAGCCGGGCGAGGTCGTTACGGTTTACTTCCAGCCTGACTTCGTGCCCATGATGGTCGGCGATTACAGGTTGGAGGTCATTGTTGCCAGCTCCCTCAACGATCCTGTGCTGGAAAACAACACCTACACCGCCGACTTCACGGTCGCTATCACCAAAGCCCTTGCGGACAATGAGGTGGGTCGGACAGTTCCGTTGAAATTCGATGTAAAGCTTTACCCGAATCCTGCCGTAGCATCTGCTACTATCGACTTGGCTCTGCCGCACAGTGCCTCCGTGGACATCAAGATCTATGATGCATCCGGTCGCGTTGTTAGAACACTTGCGAACAGGAAGCACCTCGATGCTGGCTATTACACATTCAGTTGGGATGGCACCGATGGCTTTGGACGCAAGGTCTCAGCCGGAGTTTACTTCCTCGAGGTCCACACTGACGCAGGTGACCACATGACCTCAAGGCTTGTGCTCCTCAAATAATTGGAAATCACTAAATTGGGGCGGGGTTGCACTGGCGCCCCGCCCGCTTAAAAATTTTTGCACCCATTTCTTTGAAAAACTGTGCGATGACAAAAAGGAGGTTCAAATATGTGGCGTAATTTATTTAAAGTGTTGTTCATAGCTTCATTGGTAGGTGCCCTATCGAGTTTGAAAGCTGAACCGAGAGGGAGAGACCTCGAGAAATCGCTTAAGTTCGATCCTAATGCGACGATTATGGTTAAGCCACAAGCATCTATTCAGACCAGCCTTATTCCTTCAAAGAAAGCGTGGCGCACATCGAAAGAGGTAGACACGCTTCTCTATGACGACGGCGAGATAGACGGTGGTTGGTATTTTGGAGGTAGTGGAAACGGCTTCGGCATGCTTTTCGACGCCCATGGCTCGGTTACGCTTCAAGGTGTGTTTGTCAATCTGTATCCAGGCTATCCGGGTGATTTTCAGGTGATGATAGTTGACGACGATGGCGACAATCACACTCCTGGAACGATTTGGTTCACCAGTGATACCATCTCAGGCACTGACGATTGGAACTATGTCGATTTGACTCCATATTCCATCACAATTCCGGATGGTAGGTTCTATGTGTTTTACATCCAAATAGGAACTCCTCCAAATTGTGGAGCTCTGTCGATAGATCTTGATGCAGGCTATCCCGACAGGTTTAGATGGATATATTACGCTTCCACAGGGACATTTTCTCCGGATGATAATGCTGATCGTTCTGGTGGAGCTTGGTTTATAAGGCCGGTTGTTGACTTGACTCCTTTCGATTATGACGCAGCAGCGTGGAATATCCTGTCCCCTGAAAGTTGGAATATCTACAACATAAACGAACCTATCACTCCAGAAGTTGTCGTTCTTAATGGAGGAACTCAGGCTGCAACCTTCACTACGCACTTCGAGATCTATGACGAGACCAAAGCTTTGGTGTATTCAGAAAGTATTCAATCTACTTTATCTCCTGGCGAATATGACACTCTTCAGTTTTCGTCTTGGACTCCAACCGCTGTTGGCACATATTACACCGTAGTCTATACGGAGCTGACAGGAGACCAATCTACGGGTAACGACACACTCGTCGATTCCTTTCAAGTGAATTTCCCGGTTACTTATGTTGAAAGCTTTGAAGCTGGACAAGTTCCTCCAACAGGATGGTCTCAATATAAGATTAGAGAGCAAAGCAGTCCGGGATGGATAATTTATCCCAATTCAGCTTTCCTCGTTTCGATTGATCCATTCGATGGTAACTATGCGGCGGGACACAATGATGATAATCTTCCCGACTCTTGTGATGACTGGCTGGTTACCCCTCCATTGTATGTAGATCCTGTTGGCGGAAGTTTTAGCTTTTACTACGCAACTCACTTCGCTCCGGGATATACAGGTTATCGCGGAATATGGATTTCTACCGGTTCTCCGGATCCAAACGATGGCGATTATGTGGAACTTCTGGATATGAGTGATACTGCATCTTCTGATGCATGGACAAGGGTTACTTTTGATTTGAGCTCTTACGCAGGGGACACGGTTTACATTGCTTTCAGGTATATAGGCGATTACTCTGACGAGTGGGTTATCGATTATGTGGTCGGTAGGAATGTGTATGCTCCTGAACTTCACGATGTTGGGGTGACCTCTATCCTTGCTCCGGTTGGTGTGCTTCAGCTCGGTCAATCGGTTACTCCACAGGTAGTTGTATCTAACTTCGGCAATGCTGAAGAGTCGTTCTACACGCACATGCGAATCGTCAGAGAAGGTGATAAATCGGTTGTATATGAGGACTCGGTTCTGGTCACATTACCAATGGCTAACACAGCTACTGTGGACTTCCCTTCATGGACTCCGGATTCAAGTGGAGAATACACTGTTTTGGCATATACGACTTTGACGGATGACGATAATACATCTAACGATACATCGTTTGCATCGGCCGTTGTTCCAGATTCTGTCGAGAACTTCGAGACAAGCGATGGTGGATTTACTCCTGATCCAGCCACTGGCGCATGGGAATGGGGCGTCCCAACTTATGGACCTTCCAGCGCTTATTCTGGTTCAAATGTTTGGGGAACTGTTCTGGATGGTGAATATGATTATGATGCAGATTGGTATCTTTATTCGCCTACATTTACTGTGACTTCAAACTACCCCGTCTTCGGGTTTTATCACTGGTATTCAATAGAAACGAGTTACGACTTCGGGTATTTTGAATATTCGACTGATGCTGGAGTTACATGGGACACTCTTGGGGTTTACACAGGCAGCTCAGAGTGGACTGCGGAGATCTTCCCGCTTGCACCTATGGCAGGTGTGGCGCAAGGCGATGTGATCCAGTTCAGATGGCATTTCGTCTCGGATGACTATTTCAACTATCCCGGTTGGTATATCGATGATGTGTTCTGGGCAGGACTCTCGCCCCTCGTTATAAGCCACGATGTCGCAGTTCAATCCATAGATTCGCCAACATTTGGCATTTTTGAAATTGGTGATACACTAATTGTTCAAGCTACCGTCGCAAACAATGGAGTTAATACTGAAAGCTTTGATGTTGTCCTTGATGTCGTATCCGCTAAACAGGTTTATTCCGATACCGTCATCGTCTCCGATCTTCCGTCAGGCGAGGCGCAACAGGTTACATTTGACCCTTATGAATGGGCTACCGAAGGCACTTACACCATTTATGTTTACACAACTTTGCCAAATGATAACTTCCCTGACAATGACACCGCCACGATGGATGTTCATGTGTATCCAACACCTTCATTCACCGAGAGCTTCGAGGGTGGAACGGTCCCACCGTCAGGCTGGACTCAGTATATAACTGGCGATTCTACCGCTGGATGGCGGATTTACACTGGAGATGAGTCATGGACAACCACTTCTACTCCTCCGATTGATGGGGACTATGCCGCTGGGCACAACGATGACGATGTTTCAAATGAATGTGATGACTGGCTTGTCTCGCCACTGCTGCATGTGGATGATGTGGCTGCCTTGAGCTTCTTCTACATGACGCATTTTACTCCATCTTATCCCGGATATCACGGTGTTTGGGTCTCTACAGGTTCGCCTGACCCAGCGGATAGCGATTATGTGGAAGTGCTTGACCTGACAGGAATTGCTTCCGAAAACGAATGGAGTCGAACGGTGGTGGATTTAAGTGCCTACACCGGTCAGTATATTTATATAGCCTTCAGATACAGGGGCGATTGGGATGACGAATGGTTCATAGACGATATTCGCGGCTATGGACTCACTGAGGTCTCTGTTGTTGATGTTTCTGCTAAAGATATCCTTGAACCTTCCCTTGCAATTTCTTGCGGCACTCCCGTAACTCCCACTGCGGTTGTGGCCAATTACAGCTATGAAGCTAAAACCTTCTCTGTGATATTCACCATTGATGATTTAGCCAAGACGCAGGTTTATTACGATTCGACCGAAGTCACAGTTGACGCACAGGCAACTGATACCATTTCGTTCTCCGAATGGACGCCATCCACAACGGGAGGGTTCATTGCCAGAGTTTACACAATCTTGGCTGGTGATATGTTGCCGGGCAACGACACGGTCATCGATTCCTTTGTGGTATTTGAAATCCTTGAAGACTTTGAGGCATCGGATGGCGGTTACACCACTGAACCTGACACTGTCGGATGGGAGTGGGGTGTTCCGACCTACGGACCTCCTGGTGCACACTCAGGTGTCAATGTTTGGGCTACGGTGCTCGATGACGATTATGATAACAATGCCGATTGGAAACTTATCTCACCAACCTTTATCGCCACACAGGATGAGCCGGTTTTGGTCTTCTATCACTGGTATGACATGGAAGCAAGCACTTATTATGCTTGGGATGGTGGAAATGTGAAATTCTCCACCGACGGCGGTGCTACATGGCAGCTTGTCGAACCTATCGGTGGTTATCCCTATGTTGCGTCTCACTACAACAGTGCAATTCCCGGCGAGCCATGCTTCAGCGGTCAGACCGATGGATGGGAAGTTGTTATTATGCCGCTTATCGGCGTCTTGCAAGGTCAAGAGTTCCAGATCATGTTCCACTTCGGTTCTGGAAGCTCTTACACATGCCCCGGCTGGTATATCGATGATATTGGCGGATATGGATTTGCCTTAAGCGGCGTCCATGATGTAGGTGTTACACAAATCGTTGTGCCTGCTGATGGCGCTAACTATGCGGCCAATTCCGTCATTACACCGCAAGTTTGGGTTAAGAACTTCGGAGACTACCCTGAAACCGATGTGCCTGTAGCTATCCAAATTACACAGGTAAAGGGCGTCAACCCTGTTTCGGCTTCGTTCATCGATGATGCCTCGCCCTCTGTAAGACTGCAACGGATCGCAAGGACCAATGTGGCCACTCATGTTGTCGATGAAAAGACTTTTGTTCTTAGGGTCAAACAGACCATTGCACCGGGTGAGTCCCTGCTTGTTGAGCTGCCGCCCGAACTGCTCGGCGATCCCGGAGACTATATCGCCGCTGCCTATACCGAACTTCCGGGAGATGCAGATCCGACAAATGACACGAGTTATGTAACCTTCAGTGTGAATTACATCGATGTGGGTGTAACTGACATCGTTGAGCCGTCGTCCCCGACCTACAATGTCGGCGATAGGTTCACACCTGAAGTCTCGGTTGAGAATTTCGGAAATGTGGATGTTACCACGCCCGTAATCTTCGAGATTTGGAAGGTTGGAAAGAAGGGCTTCGGCGGTGTGAAAGTCGCCAAAGCTTTCGATGACGGTGCCAAAGTGCCTGACGAACTGGTCTATGTTGATACGGTTGACCTCACCGTTGCGGGTTATGATTCGGCTCACGCCGTGTTTGATGAATTCACGCCTGGAGAAGTCGGCACTTACAGAGCAGTTGCTTACACCGATCTGGCCGAAGATATGGACAGGAGCAACGACACGGCGGCCGTCGTTACATTCGAGGTCGAATATCACGATGTGGCCGTCCAGTCGATCGAAGTCCCTGATACCGAAGTGTATCTGTTGAATGATGTGATCACGCCGAGGGCGGTTGTTGTGAACAACGGCTCGGTTGAGGAGACATTTGATGTCCATGCAGTGCTTGAGTCTGCGAAATATCAGTCAGTTCGCCAAGTTACATTGGGCGCAGGCGAGTCGGTTGAGGTCGAATTTGACGAGCTGACCTTTGATGAGGGCGGCAACTTTAACTTTGTGGTCTATACCGATTTGGCAGGCGACCAGGACAATACCAACGACACGCTGACATTCGGCCTCTTTGTCGAGGTTCACGACATAGCTTTGACGGCGATAAACGAGCCTGCTGCAAGCAGCTACATGACTGGCCAATATGTGTTCCCTGCTGTCGAAGTCAGCAACTTGGGCAATGTCCATGAGGATGTAAATGTCTATCTCAATGTGCTCTACAATTCGACTTCGGTTCACAGCGGAACGGTGAGTCTCGGTTTGGATGCCGGTGAGACACGGGTTGCAGTGTTCGATTCGTTCGCTTTCGATCAGGTTGGTGAATATGAGTTCGTGTTCTATGTGAATCAGCCGATAGATCTTGACCGTAGCAACGACACATTGACGAAGACGGTCTCAACGGAATATCACGATGTCGGTGTGGTTGAGATATTTGAGCCTTCGGATTCGATCTACAATATCGGCGATGTGATTACTCCGATGGCTGCGTTCGCCAATTACAGCAGCGTTGAGGAGACATTCACTGTAACGGCCGAAATTGTGAGCGACGAAGTGGTTTATAGCCATGATATAGACATCACTCTTGGATCGGGTGAGACGGACACGGTTGCGTTCGATGCGTTCACGATAGGCGAGCCGGGCGGTTACACGGTGCTGTTCTACACCACGCTTGCGACAGATCAGGATCCGAGCAACGACACATTGGCCACGGAGTTCATAGTTCCTGAGTATCACGAGCCTGACACCATGAGCGTATTTGAGCCTGATACACTTGCGACAGGCACTGCTTGGGAGTTCGGCGAGCCGAACCCGGATCTTGGTCCGCCGGGCGGCGCCTATGAGGGCGACAACACTTGGGGCACCGAGCTTGACGGTTATTACGACAACAATGTCGATCAACGGCTTTACACGAGCATCATGAATGTTACTGGCGACGAGCCTGCGTTCGTGTTCTGGCATTGGTATGACTTTGCTTCTGGCGATAGTGGAGTTGTGGAGATATGGACTGAGACCGGAGGCTGGCAGTCGTTGATGACTTTCACTGGCAGCATCGGCGATTGGGAGCGTGTCTATGTGCCACTTGGACCGCTTGGCTTGCATA
>QNDP01000049.1 GCA_003645975.1 Candidatus Hydrothermota bacterium
CGTGCGTAAGCCGGTTGAACAGGATAGGACGAGTGGAGAAAACCCCAGATGAATGCCGGAATGATCAGTCCGAGCGCCATCGACTTCGTAACTTTCTTGAAAAACGGCACTCCGAAAAGCCTGAACATTCCCTCTTCCATCATGGCCGGCAAAAATGCGGCCAACGCAAAAACCCATGGCAAATAGGAGTTTACGATGTTCGAGTATTCCACATCCGCGGGAGACCAGAACCCGAACTTCTTGCCAACCAGATAGAAAGCCGTAACCCATGTCAGGAACCAAGTGGCCGCCATGTAGCCGTAAATGACCGCCATAAACCCCTCTTTGGTGTAAAACCCTTTGAGGGACAGAAAGTTCCTGATATAAAGCCGCTTCGACACAACCTCGCGATAGAGGTTTTCGCCGGCCGCAAATGCCACCGTTGTGACCACGCCGTTCAACAAGCTTGTAAAGAAAAAGCTCGCTATCGTCTTCAGATAGAATGCTGTTAGCGATGACATCGTGTCGTAGGAGTAAGCGATCATGAGCGGCAACCTGTTCACCATCGTGATGAACGATATGACCGCAATGAATCCGCCGGCCGACAACCCGATTTTCCAATCGATTTTCCTTTTCCTCCAACGAGTTATGAGCACATAGACCATTGCGATGACCATGAGGATGAAGATGGCGTTTGTTACGCTTTGGAGCAAGCTGTTGTAGGAACGCATCTTGCGATAATCGCGTTTCCATGCTTCGGGCACTTTGAGGAACTGCTCCCAAGTTCCAACCTCATCGCCCTGAACCACAACCCGCATCCGATAGGTCGCATCTTTGATCTTGAACCCCTTGCGCTCCCAGACGAATTCGTGGTCTAAGCGGTTCGGCCGTTTGATGACATTGCTTTTGACCAATCGCCATTCAGAGGTGTCGAAATCCGCATGTGTTTCGAGGAATGCCAGAGCGATGCGCTGTGCGGAATCCGGATCCAAACTTGCGCCTTCGGCCTCATCCTCAAGTTCACGTTCAAAACCCTTAAGTTTGCCTGAAACAGGGTCATAATCGACATAATACTCGCGTTTGGACAGCGGCTTGAAGAACCTTGAAGTCCAGAACCAGAGCTTAACGCCTGAATCTGCATAGACTTTGAGATACTCTGGACCGAGCTCTTTGTCGATGTAAAGTCTTGGAAGATACTCACTTGAGAATACCGTCGTTTTGTGATAGTCCGTAAGGTCGAACCCCATGTCCTCAAGGAACTTAGCGGCCTTCTGCGTCGCCTCATCCCGTTCGATCGAGAATTTCAAGGATATTTCCGGGAACGCTTTGCGCATATTGTGCTTGAGGAACACGATAGCGCCTATCGTTACGATAGCAGCTATCGCTATGTTGATCAGATCCTTCCGTGTCAACTTCCTGTCCATAGCAAACCTCCTTTTTATTTCACGGCCAACTTCAGAACTTTGTTGATTTTTGACGATTTGACTCGGACAAAGTAAAGTCCCGGCGGTAGGTCTGCCGCCCTGATGAAAGCCGAGTTTCCTCTAATTTGCACATCTACATCGACTTGCTCACCGGATATTGTGATGACTTTGATTTCTGAGTCGAAGGGCACACCGACCACCGTTACGAATTCGAGGGAAGATGTTCGTTCGTAAGGATTTGGATAGACGAAAGGTCGCTCGGTCTGAAGCGTTCCGCCCAAGACATCGGGCTTGAAGGCCGCCAAGCCGTGATTCGTCGCAATCCAAACTGTTCCATCCGAACGGCTTACAGCCAACCCCTCGACCACAGATGGATCGTCCTGAGAGCCGGGCAAAGGCATGTATTCGTTGACCATGCGTGCCTCGACGAGTCCGTTTTCCGGCCTGAGCACCACCAACGCATCCGCAGTCAGCACCCACACCCGTCCGTCAGGCGTAACATCAACGCCCTTAATCACCTCTCCTTCAAGATACGAATTTGAGATCGAACTGCCGTCGAAAAATGCCAATCCGCCCATCGTGCCGATCCACATGTCATCGCCGTCGGGTTTGAACACGGTTATCTCGTTGGACGGCAGGCCGTTGCTTTCCTTGAGCCAAAAACTCACACCAGTCTTCGGGTCGAACACCTCACATCCGTTGCCGAGACTTGAAAGCCAAAGTCTGCCAAGATTATCGACCTCCATGACAATCGGATTCGGATTTTCACACTCAACCCGTTCTATGACCGAATCTTTGAGCACGAAAGTGCCGACATCCCCGATCGTGAAATAGACCTCGTTTTCCAAACCGACAGCCATGTCGATGATGTGGGGTGAACTGACCGAGTAATGCTCCACGAACCTGCCGAGCGTGTCGAATTTGAAGATTCCGATAAGCGAGTCCGGCTGGCTTGGCGATGCGTAGGTTCCGACCCACAGATTGCCTTGATGGTCAACGGCATAGGCGAACGGGCCTCGAATGCGGTAAGGCGGATCGGTGTAAATCCATTGTCCATCCCTAAATCCCTCAAACAAAAAGGGATATTTTGACCCCATCCGATGGCCTACCCACACAATGCCGTCCTTTGTCAGGACAAACGAGACGAGGTTGGATGCAAGTTCACCAAGCCGAAAGAGATGCCAGCAGGTATCGGCATGGTCGTAAATTGCGAGTCCTGCGCCATATCGTTGATAGTCAGGCGAATAGGATGCCAGCGTCCAGCCGAAACCGGCCGCAAGCAGTGTGTCATGGCCACCGACTGCCGTCGCAAACCTCCCCCAGTTATAGCCCTCGTCATTGCCTGCACCCCAATCGAGCCGTTCGACGGCTCCATTTGGCCCGATTTTGTAGATTCCACCGCTCGCATTCGACCAAGAGACACGCAATGCAGCCACGAACAGGGTGTCCTCTTTGCTCCAAAAGTCTTTGATGTATGCCAAATCCGAGCCTTCGTTCAGAAAAACGCCTTCAAAATCGGCGATTTTGCACCAAAAACCCTCGTCCGACCCGACCGCAAAGATGTCGTTACGGCGATAAACCCTTGTGATTGTTCTGGATGTGAGATCGAACGGCGGGATAACGACGGATTCCCAACTGGTGGGGTCGCGCATCTGTCCGATCGGTGCACGCCAAAGGCCGTGCTCTGTCGCAGCGAAAACCGTGTCCATCCAAATAGTTACGCTGACAAAGGTGTCGGAATCGAACGGGAAGCCCTGAGCGGTCGAGAACCTGAACTGTCGATCGTCTTCGAGTTCGTAAGTGCCTCTTGTGTCGATACAAAGCAGGCCAGCTTCGGAAGCGATCAGCACGGTATCACCGCAGATTGCGATGTCAACAGGCGAGGTCAAGGCTGGAAAATAGGCAGGCGGATAAAGCTCAAATTCATCGCTATCAGGCGCTTTGAAGGCGAGGCCGCGGCGCTCTCCGAACGCAACCGCCCAGAGGCCGCCCATCGCATCGAACTCGATGTCCCGAACCGCTGCACTTGGAAGTCCATCGACCGTCGTGTATTTCCGTTCAATCGATTTGGACTGAGGGTCAAACGCAACCACACCGCCCGAAGTTGCGAGATACAGAGCATCGTTATGCCAACGAATTGCGTTTATCACATCGGAATCCGTGAAAACCTGCCATTTTCCACTCAAAGCAAACACGAAAACCAACAAGATTTTCATATCTTTGCTCCCTTCTTTGTCGTTTTTTAGGATAAAGCTCTGAAAATTCCTTTTCACACATCACATTTTACGACCATTTTGGAGGTGCGTCCTCTGCGTAGCCAATTGATACCGAATGAGTTTCAACTACAACCGTTTTGAGACAAGGTGAATTTTTAAGTGTCCTCAATTTTTATCGGATTTTGGCGGTCAAAAGAGTCCAAGATGAAAGTTTTTGTTTTTCCGAAGGTTTTATGTGTCTCCGTGCGATTTCACAAACACACGAGGACATGCTATTTTCTCAAGTCGATTTTCAGCCTTCGAGGGTTAGACGAACTTCTTCCAATATGCTTTTGCAGGCCATAACATAAACCGCCATCATGAGACGGGTGTTCAAATTGATCCTGCCTTACAAATGGCGTGTGCTCGCCGGCGTGCTGGCGCTCTCGACAGCGGATATTCTTCAGTTGTTGATACCGAATGTGATGCGCCATGCTGTCGATGAGCTTGCGCTCGCTGTGGCCACACCACGAAGCCTGCTCGGATACGGACTCAAGATTGTTGGACTCGCGACGATCATAGCGATTGCACGGTTCTTATGGCGGCTTTTCATCATCGGCGCTGCGCGTCTTGCGGAGATGGAACTCCGTGCACGCCTTTTCGACCACTTTTTGAAACTTCCGACCAAATTTTTCCGAGAACACAAGACCGGAGACCTCATGGCACACGCGACAAACGATGTTGATGCGATTCGGATGGCGCTCGGGTTCGGCGTTGTAGGGCTGTTCGACGGGACGGTTATGATGACGATGACGATTGTCGCTATGTTGCTGATATCGCCTAAGTTGACGCTTTTTGCGATCATGCCGACACCGCTGATTGCGCTCGTGGTCTTCGGATTCGGCCGCATGATCCATCGTCGTTTCAGGAAAGTTCAGGCCGCTTTTGCGGATATGACCGAACGGGTTCGTGAGGCGATAAGCGGCATCCGCGTGATCAAGGCGTTTGTCCAAGAGGAGGGCGAGGAGCGCGTCTTCGAGCGATACAACCGTAATTATGTGAACAAATCGATGCATTTCATCAGGGCGATGTCAGTCTTCCATCCGCTTTTGACGCTCGTCGCAAGTATAGCAATTGCAATAGTTCTGCTGCTTGGCGGCCGTTCAGTGATTTTGGGAAGCATATCGCTCGGTGAATTCGTGGCGTTCACCGTTTACATCCAGATGCTCATCTGGCCGATGATCGCAATCGGATGGGTCACCAACCTGTTCCAACAGGCGGCGGCATCTTACGATCGAATCAGCAAGATCCTGTCTGAGAAGCCGATAGTGGAGCCGCCGGATGCGATTCGCCGTAAAATCGAAGGTCAGATCACGATCCGAAACCTCACATTCGGCTATGAGGATGGGCTAGTCGTTTTGCGGGACATCAACATCGATGTTGAGCGCGGCATGAAATTGGGCATAACCGGCCGCACGGGCAGCGGAAAATCGACATTAATCCGACTAATCGCACGCGTCTTCGACCCACCCAAAGGCACGATCTTCCTCGACGGCATAGACATCCTGAAATATCGATTGACATGCCTGCGCAACGGCATAGCGGTCGTGCCACAGGAACCCTTCCTGTTTTCCGCAACTATAAGGGACAACATAGCTTTCGGGCGACCGGATGCCTCGATCGAGGAGATCGAATGGGCGGCCAAAGTGGCCGGAATTTACGATGAGATCATGGAATTTCCGAAAGGATTTGACACAGAGGTCGGCGAGCGGGGTGTAACGCTGTCAGGCGGCCAGAAGCAGCGCATCGCACTGGCCAGAGCGCTTTTGCGCGATCCGAAAGTGATAATCCTCGACGATGCGCTTTCGGCCGTCGATGCACAGAAAGAGGCGGAAATACTTGCAAATCTGAGGGATGTGCTCAAAGAAAGGACTTCGATCGTTATCTCTCACCGAATGGCCGCAATTGAGGACTCAGACCTGATCATTGTGCTCGAGAACGGCCGCATCTCCGAGCAAGGAACTCATGACGAACTTATGGCGTTGAATGGCTTCTATGCAAAACTTTACAAGATGCAGAAGATGACAGAGTTATGAGTTCACGATAGTTGTGAAAAATTCGACCATCCTATACAATGCAACGGCCTCAAATACAGCTTCAAAGAACACCTTACCAGATAAAAATCGGGAGTTGTTATGGAAATCTATCTGGTGAGACACGGCGAGACTACATGGAACGCAATGGATCGGGTTCAAGGTTGGGTCGCAGTGCCGCTGAACGAAAAGGGCAAAGCTCAGGCCGTCAAACTTCGGGATTTGTTCATAAGTATCGAATTCTCAGCAATTTATTCGTCAGACCTCGAAAGAGCTGTCCAAACCGCAAGGATCATTGCCGAGCCACATGGATTGGAAGTCAAGCAGCTTTGGGGACTTCGCGAGGTCAAAAGGGGATTGCTCAACGGACTGACTTTGACCGAGATAACCTTTAAGTTCCCGAACTTCCTGAAAGATTTCCGTGAAGACCCTTACACCACGAGGCCACCGGAAGGCGAAAGCCTCAGAGACGCAGAGGAGAGGATAAGGGATGCACTTGAGGAGATCCGACTTGAGAATCGTGGAAAACGAATTTTGATCGTCGCACATGTCCTCACAAACATTGTGATCCAATCGGTTGTCCTCGAAAAAGCCATAACACCGACAACTTACAAGGAATGGTTCATGCAGCCGGGCGAGTTCAGGGTCTTTAACTGGCCGGACGATCGTTCTTTCAAGAAGGCCGGTCTCACAGGCACTTGGCGGATGGAACACCAATCCGCTCAATAACATCCTTTGTTATCCCACCTTCGTGAATCAGAATTTATGATGGAATCGGGTGAGAGACCAAATGCATGCAGGATACGCAGGCTTCAGAAAGTTAAATGTTATGGATGTCCACAATTTCGTAAGAGGGCTTTACATCTTGCTTTTCAAACCTCATTAGCCGATGGCCGCACACTCCTTGAACGAACACTTTTAGCGTGAAATAAGTTGGGAAGATTTTTGTAATTGATTGTCTCTACGAAGTGGGACATAATATTGGCAGCCAAAGCAAAGGGAGTTGATGAAGATGAAAGAGATAGCGAGATTTGGAGTTTCTATGGATAAAGAATTATTGGATAAATTTGACGAAGTGATTTCCAAAAAAGGTTACACAACTCGTTCTGAGGCGATCAGGGATCTGATTCGAAATCTCATAGTTGAGGAAGAATGGAGCCAAGAGACAGGCGAAGTTATGGGGGTGGTTGTTACTGTGTATGACCACAAACAGAGAGAGTTGTGCTCAAAGATTGTCGAAAAGCAGCATCACCACACTGACAATGTCATTTGCACACTTCACATTCATATCGATGAAGTTCACTGCATGGAAATAACTGCATTGAAAGGAACAGTAAAAGAAGTCAAAGAACTGGCCGATGAATTGAGAAGCTTTAAAGGTGTGAAATATTCAAAATTTGTTAAAGCCACCACAGGGAGTGGCCTCTGATAAACACCCTGCCTTTTCTTTTTCTGGGTCCATGACGCCGCAAATTTTATAGAAAATGGGGCGGTGGTTCAAAGTTATGTCGGAGTGGAAACAAGCAGAACGCTCAACTTACTTGACGGGCGAGATGCCCTTTATTGTCGGCCGAGACGGCCGACCCACTTTAGCGCTGTGAGTTCCCCGACAGGCGAAACGCCCATCACAAGATAGAAAAAGGGGAGCACGAGGCGCCCCGTAAATCGCTTTAGGACAAAATGTTCTGGGCTTAAGCCGCCATCTTGAGGAGCGATTTGGCCTCGTCCAAGCTGGAAACTTTGCGCCTCTCCGCTATCAATCCGTATTCTGCATTGAGGATTTCCGCATTGGTGAATCCGGCGAGGTCGATGGCGTTCGGGCGGCATGTTGCGGTGCAAGCGCCACATCCTTTGCACAACACCGGATTGACCTCTGCAACGAGCTTCACATGACCCATGACCTTCTTTTCGACCAGTGAGACAGCGGAATACGGGCACACTTGGACACAGAGTCCGCAACTGATGCACAACATCTCGTTGACCCGTGCGGTGATGCCCGATGTGGTCAGGTATTCGCGCGCAAGGATTGTGGCTGCGCGCCCGGCGGCCGCACGAGCTTGGGCGATCGCCTCATCGATGAACTTCGGTGAGTGTGCAAGTCCTGCAAGGAACACGCCCTCAGTCGCAAAATCGACAGGTCTGAGCTTGGCATGTGCCTCAAGGAAGAACCCATCCTCGTTCAAAGGAACTTTGAACAGCTTGGCAAGCTTCTCGTTCGTCTCGACATCGGGGACAATTCCATTGGAAAGAACGAGATAATCCGGTAGAAATTCCACATCGGATTGAAGCACG
>QNDP01000050.1 GCA_003645975.1 Candidatus Hydrothermota bacterium
GATGGCGGTTGAGCAGATCGGCGCGGTATTGCAGGCCGAGATGGGTCTCGGAGCGTTCGGTGGGATGGAGACGCATCTCCAGGACTCCACCGAAGTCCTTCATGTCGTGGACGCTATCCCACCAGATGCGTTCGGGGTCGTAGGCACGGTCTTGGTAGCTGATGAGTTCGTTGTAAAACTGGTCGAAATACAGTTTGCCCAAGAGGTTAATTTTAACCGACGGACGATAATCGAAGCTCAAATCGGCATAGCTTCGACGCCAAGTCGGGAAACGCCAGAACCTTGCGTCCATCTTCTCCTTCGGAGGGATACCACGCTCCGAAACATAGTAGCCCAGAGAAAGGCCGACCTCCAATTTGCCGACACTGCGATAGCCTATCTTGGCATGAATGTTGGTCTTGCGATAATCGCTGTTATCTCTAAGCCCGCCATCGTCAAATCCAATGGTTTTGAATGTGTCAGGCAATGGAAAGCCATCAGAACGGGCGAGATAGATGCCAAACGAATAGAAAATTTGGTCGAAGTTGGGCAATTCGTAAATCCTGCCGATTTTGAATTTGCCTTCCAAAGTGTTACCGCTGCCGTAGGACATGCCGAGTTTCGTGTAATCCGTTTCGATCGGGGCTTCGGTCGTGATACTGACAAATCCGCCCATCGCATTGACCGCTGTGATCGGCGAAATTGCACTTTTGACAATGTTTATGCGCGCAATGTCATCCGTTGGAATGGCTTCAAGGTCGGTTTTTCCATAATAAGGATTGTTAACCGGGCGTCCATCGATAAGGACAGCGACCTGAGTAGGTTGGAAGCCTTGAAGCATGAGGGCAGCCTCCCCTTTCGTGTCAACTGTGATGTCCAAGCCGCCCAAAATCTTCAATGCATCGGCAGCGGTTGAGGCCGTTTTCCGTTTTATCTCGATGGCATCAATCCGATCAATCGGAACTATCTGATTCTCAGGCTTTTTTGCTATGACGAGGATTTCACCGAGTCGATAGAACGGAAGGGAGTCCAGTGCTGTTGAATCAACTGCAGTAGAATCAATTTCACCATAAGATGCTGTGATGACTAAGGAAAAGCAAAGGAGCAACTTCAAAATTTTAGACATATCCCGAACCTCCATTTTAACGAAATTCTGGTCAAAATTTCTAAAGCAGTGCCAAAAAGAGATAAAAGCCCGATGGCGCAGCCGGATGAGAACATGACCACGACCATCGGGCAAGCGGCGGTTACGGTTTGATGATGGCGTAGAAGAACTTAATTCGATATGCGCTTCCGATGTCCGGCACGAATTTGATCCGCTTGGAAACCGTGTTCCAGTAACCCGTAGCAAGTTGAGCACCAGTTACTTGCTTCTCATATCCGTCGATCGCCCTCAAAGTGAAAATGGCCGCTGTATCGAGTTGGAACGAGGAGTCGGCCGCCACAAGGATGCTGACCAGCGGGATGCAAAGGGTATCCTCAACCGTAACGGTATCGCAATCGTCGATAGCCACCTGCACGGTGTCGGTATCGGAGATCACCCAGAACTGCCTGACAAGTTTAAGTGTTTCGGCATCATGAACATTGTATTTACCGGGCAGTCCAAGCGTAGTGTCCCAGACCAGATCCCTCGTCTCGACCTCGATGTAGCCAAGCGGAAGCTGATCCCAAGTGTTGTCGGGCACGCCTTTCTGATGGGGATAATACCCGTCGGAGCCTGAGATAAACCGGTAGCCGTAGAGGACGGTGTCTTCGAGCGGGATTCCGGGCGTTGTCCTTATAAAATCCGAGAGCCGAATAACTTCGACACCGCCAAGCATGAATCGGTTCATGTCGCCGAAGTCCTTGACCACCTCGAAGTCTTCGAGTTTCACTATGAGGAAGCCGAGTTCCTCCTCTCTGGTTTGGGAACAACTGAGGATGACAAGACCGACAAGCGCAATTATGGACAGCATTTTGAAAGGTTTCATCGCACTACCTCCTTTCCAAACACGGGAGGCCGCCGGATTTCTCCGACGACCCTATCGGCCATGCGCCTTAGACTCCGCAGAGTCCGTAGGCCACATGGCTCGGAGGCCCGCTCCTCCGATGGTCTTGTGTTTCAAATAGTGGTGTGGCTCAGATTTTATTGCAAATTCATCAAAATTGTCAAAAATACAAGGCGGAAAGAGGGGTTTAGCGCCTTCCGCTCAAGGCCTTAGCCCCCGTCTGAGCGTTCTCAGCCGTCTCACCTTTTGGGCCTCTCCACCGCCCGTTGCTACAAGATTTTCAGAGATTTAAAATTTTCGTCCACTTTTAGGAGGTGAGAAAAAATGAGCATAATCACAGGGACTTATAGGTTGAAAGTTGGGTTCGCAGAAATGCTTAAGGGTGGAGTCATTATGGATGTAACCACACCGGAACAGGCCAAGATCGCTGAGGACGCCGGTGCTGTGGCTGTGATGGCGCTCGAAAGGGTGCCCGCTGACATCCGAAAGGAAGGTGGTGTCGCTCGGATGGCCGACCCCGAAATCATCCTGCGAATTATGGACGCCGTTACCATCCCGGTGATGGCAAAGGTGAGGATTGGTCATTTCGTTGAGGCACAGATACTTGAGGAACTCGGTGTGGACTTCATCGATGAAAGCGAAGTGCTCACTCCGGCCGATGAGGAGAACCACATCGACAAGCACAAGTTCAAGATCCCGTTCGTCTGTGGAGCGCGTAATCTGGGCGAGGCGCTTCGCAGAATAGCTGAGGGCGCAGCTTTGATCAGAACGAAGGGCGAGGCAGGAACCGGTAATGTGGTCGAAGCGGTCAGGCACATGCGGCTTATCATGCGCCAAATCAAAGAGTTAACCACAAAGAACAGCGAAGAACTCTTTGCTGAGGCCAAACGGCTCGGCGCACCCTATGAACTCGTCCGCTGGGTTGCGGAACATGGCCGTCTCCCTGTGCCCAATTTCGCCGCAGGTGGTATCGCTACGCCGGCCGACGCCGCCCTCATGATGCAGCTCGGAGCTGAGGCCGTGTTCGTGGGATCGGGCATCTTCAAATCCTCTGACCCTGAAAGACGCGCAAAGGCCATCGTCGAGGCGGTCGCTTATTACGACAATCCGAAGGTGCTGGCACGTGTGTCCCGCGGACTCGGCGAACCCATGAAAGGCATCGACATTTCCAAGCTCAAAGAGGAAGAGCTTCTCCAAGTCAGAGGTTGGTGAGGATGGAAAAGAGATACAAGATCGGAATCCTTGCGCTTCAAGGCGATTACGAAAGGCATTACAAGGCACTCGAATCGATCGGCGTCTTCCCGATCTATGTCAAATTGCCTGAAGAGCTGAAGGACATCGACGGCCTTGTGATTCCGGGCGGTGAAAGCCCGACGATGATCAGATTGATCGACAGATACGGCTTGAGAGATCCCCTCGTCCAACTTTACGAACAAAAAGTTCCGTTTTTCGGGACATGTGCGGGCGCCATCCTGCTCGCATCCGAAGTCGAGACCATGCCACAGGATTATTCTCTCGGATTCATAAACATGCGGATAGAACGGAACGCTTACGGCCGCCAGCGTGAGAGCTTCGAGGGCGATGTGGAAATCGCATGGAAAGGCGAATCTTACCTGTTCACAGGCATCTTCATAAGGGCGCCCCAGATAGTTGATGTGGGACCAGAAGTCGAGGTCATCGGAAAACTCGTCTCATCGGGTGAACCCGTGCTCGTCCGTCAGGGACATGTCCTTGCTGCCACATTCCATCCCGAACTTGTCGATGACAGATTTGTGGAACAGATCTTTTTGGAAATGGTCGAGGAATACGCCACACAAAGATGAAATTTCCTTGAAGGCGAGCCCATAATCGATTTATAATCACCAGCGGCCATGAAAAAAATATTTGTCTCTGATCTGCAAAACTTTGTCGGACAACATGTTGAGTCCGAATTCGCCGTCCTGAAGAAGACCGTCAGAAGAAAACGGGATGGGGCGCCCTACCTCGAAATAGTGCTCAAGGATGTTACCGGCGAAATATCGGCCATTGCATTCGACAATTTCAATGCGCTAAACCAGAAGATAGCACCGGGTAAGGTTCTGAGAATCAAGGGATTGGTCGAAAAATTCAACGAACGGATAAGGCTGAAGTTCAGGGAGGCTGTGGAACAACAGCAGTTCGACATAACCGACTATGTCCCAAAAACTCCGAGAGACATTGATCAGATGTTCGATGAACTCCTGCGGCTTGCAGACCGAGTCACAGAACCACATCTGAAAGACCTGCTGATGATGTTTTTCGGCGATCCGGAGTTCTCCGAAAAGTTCAAACTTGCACCTGCCGCTAAAAAGTATCACCACAACTACATCGGCGGCCTCTTGGAACACACGCTGAACATGACGAAATTCGCTCTCGGAGCGTCCAACATCCATCCGCGGGTCAACAGGGACATCCTGATCACCGGAGGCCTGCTCCACGACATCGGAAAGATCAAGGAATTCGTCTGGTTTCCCAAAATAGACTACTCCGATGAGGGTCGCCTTTTTGGGCACATAGTTCTCGGATTCAAAATGGCTGAGGAGAAGATCCGGCTCATCGACGGATTTCCAGAAGTTCTTGCGATGCATATACTTCACATAATTGTGTCCCACCATGGGCAGTTGGAATGGGGTTCGCCGGCGGTGCCGATGACACTCGAAGCGCAAATTTTACATTTTGCGGACAATGCCGACGCCAAGATCTGGATGTTCGACAGGGCGATAGAGGAGCATCCGAGAGACGAATACGGTGGCCGCTGGACTCAATATCACAAAGGACTTTCAAGGTTCATCTTTTTGGGTGAACCTGAAGAGACCAAAGAGGAGGAGTTGCCGTTTTGAGCACCATACACATCTTTCCATTTGGGGATGTCGATGAGGGTGTCCTGAAGCATCTTTGTGTCGAACTGCCAAAGAGATTCTCAAATATGGATGTGGTCGTAGAAAAACCGCTTCCGATACCGGTTCATGCCTATGTCAAACAGAGGGGGCAATATCTTTCCACCGAATTCCTTGCGCTGCTTCCACATAAGCCCGGTTTAGTGCTGGGTGTTACGGAAGTCGATTTATTCGTGCCCGGGCTGAATTTCGTGTTCGGTGAGGCCTTCCTTGGCGGAAAAGTGGGCGTCATATCCCTGAGACGTCTAAGACCAGAATTTTATGGAGAACAACCAAACACACAGCTCTTTCATCTCCGTGCACTTAAGGAAGCCGTTCATGAGCTGGGACATGCGATAGGGTTACATCATTGTCCCGATCCCAAATGCGTCATGCACTTCTCGAACTCCATAGTGGACACAGACCACAAAGAGCCTGATTTTTGCGAAAAATGCAGCGCCCTCGCAACAACTTTGATCCGTCGGTTGATGGATTGAACTTGTTCGAATTTTCGATCTTCTTTTTGTAAAGTATTAAAAAACAAACAAAGCGAGGTGGGAGCCATGGGGCAATTGATGATCTTGATTTTATTTACTGTCTTTTCCGTAAAAGAGGTCGGAAAAGTAACAGATGGACCAACTTGGACTGTCGCAAAAAAAGGAGATATTGTCTTCGTTGGAACCGGTGCCTCTTTTCTTGTGGTCGATGTTTCCAGACCAGAAGATGCCAAAGTTGTGAAAAAAATAGAACTTGACGGATTTGTAACAGCTTCACTTGTTGACGGGGAATGGCTTTTCGTGTCAGAAGATTTTCGTGGAATTGATGTTTTTAACATCAAAAACCCAAGAGACCCCAAGTTGGTCCTTAAAATGCCCACCCAACAGATGGTTTATAGACTCGATAAATTTGGAAAATGGCTATTTGTGTCTCAACGCGAATATGGACTCAAAATTTACAAGTTTGAAAAAGGAAAAATGACTTTAGTCGCTGTGTATGACTTACTTCCGGGCGAAGTAACGAAAGCCCTGCTGATAAAAGACAGACTGTTTCTCGGACTTGGAGACAGTGGTTTGGCCATCTATAAGTTTGGTAAGGATGGTAAGTTGCATGGTGTCCTATGGAGAAGTCCGCTCGAGGAGTCGGTGGAGGACATCAAGTTACTGGACAAAAACATCATAGCTGTCGCACTCTGGAACGGTTATGTCGTGCTTTTCGACATATCGGACAGGCGGTTTCCTAAAAGGTTAAGTCAAGTCTATTACCCTCTCGAGGAAAGAGGGCATTTCGTATCACTCGAATATGAACCCGAGCACAACCTGCTTTTGACAACCGGCTACAATTCAACGATAAGCTATGGAGAAATAGTCTATTTCGATGTCTCGGACCTCCGTTCACCCTACGCCATCGGCAAAACTTCGTTCAAGATACACTACCACTATGTCCATGAGGCTGTGGTAGATGGCCATATGCTGTTCATCGCCGCCGATTTCAAAGGACTTTTGATCGGAAAATGGGAACGGACAGCGGACGGCGTGAGTTTCACCGAAATATCCAACATTCCGGTCGTCCTGAGCTATATCTCGGCGATAAGTGTGAACGATTCGCTGCTCGCTGCCGCCGACGGATTCGGAAACTTCGCAATTTTCGATGTATCCGATCCGTCAAATCCACAACTGAGATGGAAAGGACACGGAGGAATAGTCCGCTCCGAGATATTGACCGATACTTTTGATGTCCTGAACATCAGGTCTCTGACCTTTGTAAACGATGTCCTTTATGCAGGTCTAATGGAGTTCAATGCAATCGGTGTCCTTGACCTTGCGCATCCCCAAGAACGGTTCGATGTTGTGCCTATCCCATTGAGCGACTTGGAGGTAGAGAGCAATTTTTACGAAATTGAGCCTGTCGGCGACTCGGCCTTGCTCATAGCAAAAGACTTCAACGGAATTTCCATCCTTTCGCTGGGCGATCCGCTCAAGCCGGTTGAAAACAAATCGCTCTACCTCGATGGCTACATCGAGCATGTGGGCGTGGCAAGGAACAACACCGTAGGATTGGGCGGAGACCTGTTCGGGCGCATATACCTGATCGACCTCCAAAATTTTGTCCCTATGGACACATTCATGCTGAGCGATTGGATCTACGATTTCGCAGTGGCCTACGACTCGATCCTTTATGTCGCAAACAAATCCTCTGGCGTCGCAATTCTCACGATCGGACAGACATATATGGACTTGAAGGGCTACATAAAGATGCCGGAAGCCCGATTGGCTGTGAGCACCGCTGTCAAGGGCAAGCTGCTGGCGGTCGGCACGGTGAACGAGGACTTTGACAGAGGATGGGTCCAACTCTTTGACATAACAGACCCATTCGAGCCGCATCTTTTAGGCGAGGTTAACATCCCCGGAAGGGTAAAAAGCGTGAAGTTCGACAACAGAGGATATGTCTATGTCTCAGGGTTCTCCTGTGGAATCAAAATCTTTCAGATCGAAAGCGAGCTCCTTTTCAACTAATCGCCTCTGCGCAGTATCTTGAGGCTTATCAGAGAGAAGGCCAAAGCGAAGGTCAACAGGACAAAAGACAAAGCAGAGGCCATCCCCAACCTTAACTGCTGAAGATGTTCATAAAGCAGGAACCCTGTGATTTTCGTGGCACCGACAAGATGTGAACCGACCTGAACGATAGGGCCTCCTCCTGTCATTGCGTATATCTCGGCAAAGCCCGACAAGGCACCCATAAATCCGACGATGACGAGAAACGCTATGATCGGCTTCAACATCGGGATAGTTATGTGAATCGTCTTCTGGAACGCATTGGCTCCGTCAAGCTCAGCGGCCTCAAAGAGTTCCTTTGGGATGTTCCCAAACGCTGCGATGAAAAGGATTATGCCAAAGCCTATATTTTTGAGCACCATAGCGATAGCCACCGATGGAAGGGCAAGTCTGGGGTTGCCGAGAAATCCGCCGGTCGGCGGAGCAATGCCGACCTTTGACATAAGTTGGGCTATAACACCGTAAGGTGTTGCGTATAAAAGTGTCCAGACGACTCCGA
>QNDP01000051.1 GCA_003645975.1 Candidatus Hydrothermota bacterium
AACAAATACATCGATGACAACCCACATAACGACACTTTGAGCATAACAGTCTTCGCCAGTTACCATGACCTTTCGATCTGGGAAATCATTGAGCCTGAAGATGGTGCGAACTACGCGCAGGACGATACGCTCATCCCGAAGGTGGCTGTGAAAAATCTCGGTGTGTTCAAGGACTCCGCCTATGTCGTCGTGGAGCTCGACTATGCCAAATCGCTTTATTCGGACACCGCTTTTGTGGTGCTGGACACCGCAGAGACTGAAACCTTGCAGTTCAGAAATCTGGTCTTGTCCGAGACCGGGGATTTCGTCTTCACGGCCTATTTCGATCAATGGACCGACGATGAACCGCTCAACGACACAGATGAGGTCTCCTTCAGGGTGTCAGCGGGTTATGTCCACGATGTAGGCATATCGGCGATCATCGAACCTGTCGGAGAGTATCAACAGGGCGAGAAGGTGGTTCCAGAGGTCGAGGTAACGAACTACGGACAGGACTTCGAGACATTCGACATAGTGGCTCAACTTGCTACGGCCAAAGGAGTTGTGTATTGCGACACGATAACGGGTGCGTCTCTGCCGCCGGGCGAGGTTGACACGGTTCTCTTTGACACTTTGGAACTTGTTGACCCTGGAGACTACGAGTTCACCTCGTTTGTCCTGATCACGGACGACGATCCGACGAACGATACAGGAAAATCTGCGGTTCATGTTACTGCGATCCAGCATGATGTTGCTCTGGTCAGGATCCTCGAGCCTGCGGGCACATCATACGACCTGCATGATTTCGTGTTCCCTGCCGTCGAAGTCGAAAATGTCGGCGATGTTGACGAGTCGGTTCCTGTCAGGCTCGTGGTCGAGTTCAACGGAAATCCGATTTACGACCAAGTTGATACGATGGATGTCCCGATGGGTCAGACGGTTATCTTCGTGTTCGATTCGCTTGCCTTTGACAATTATGGAACCTACGACTTCACATTCATCGCAGAACTTCAAGGTGATGTGGATCCGAGCAACGACACTCTGAGGAAGAGCGTGTCTGTGCTGCTCCATGACCTCGTTTTGGTCGAGATCATCGAGCCGGTGAACGATACAGCGTATTGCATTGACAGCACGATACATCCGCGGGTTGTTGTCAGCAATGTCGGCAATGTCGATGAAGACTTCGACATCATCTCCGAACTCTACCATGCGGATTCGACTTTGATTTCTGCTTGGACTGTGAACGGATTCATTGCGGCCGGCGATGTGGACACCTTCACACTGACCGATTTCAACCTACCGACCGCCGGTAGGTATTCGTATCTGGTTTATCTCGAGATGACGCCCAATTCCAATCCTTCGGACGATACGCTCAGCGTCGGCTTCTGGGGTCTCGAATGCATAGGCGACAGCGAACGGGTGTTCTATCCTGAGTCTGTGGCGGTCTCTTGGGAGTTCGGCCAACCTGATTCGAATGTGTGTCCGAACTGCACGCCGATAGACGGCGACAACGCATGGTGCACAAATCTCGATGGCTATTACGGCAACAACCTCGACGATTGGCTGCTTTCGCCGGATATGGCTATCACCACTTCCGAGCCGATTTTTGCCTTTTTCCACCTTTACAACCTTGCGAGCGGCGACACGGCTTCGGTCTGGGTGCGCAATGTTTCGACTGGAAGCGACTGGAACCTCATCGCAAGCTATACCGGTTCGATTCCGACATGGGAGCATGTGGTCGTAAACCTTGCTACTGTGCCCGGATTCGCATTCTCCGTCGGTGATATGATTCAGGTAGGCTTCAGGCTCCAAACGGATAACAGCGACACGAGCACAGGATGGTGCATCGACCAAGTTTGCATGGAAGGGATAGCCCGTGAGTTCTGCGGAGATGTCGCGATAATCGATTGGTGGACGCCGCCGGTCGGCGGAGCTGTCGTTCAGGGCGATGCATATACCCTCTGGGCGAAGGTTACCAACGCCGCATGTGGCGGTCCTGCAAGCTTCAGGATATTCGCCAAATCTTTCAATTCCGATGGAACGCTGATCTTCAGTTCCGCAAAACTCATCAGGTTCCTCCAAGAGAATGAGACAACGATGGTTTACTTCTCGCCGAACTGGATACCTGTGGATTACGGCACCCACACGATCGAATATCTCGTTCGCAAACCGGGCGATCCGAACCCGTCGAACAACGAGGTCAGCTTCTCTGTCGAGGTCGCACCTATGGGCGGCGGCAAAGGCAGCGAACTGGGCATCCCGACCACTTTGGTCATCAATGTCAAAGGAATCAGTTCAAACCCGAACAGAATCGAGTTGACTTTCGGAGTGCCACACGATAGCTGGGTCGAAATCAAGGTCTATGATCCGCTCGGACGTCTTGTCAGGACACTCGCTTCAGGACGGTTTGATGCAGGTTACTACGAGCTCGCATGGGATTGCACGACAGAGAACGGCCAAAGGATCTCGAACGGTGTCTATTTCTTTACCATCTCGGACGGAAAGAAACGGATAACGAAACGCGTGGTCGTCATCGAATAAAACCTTTTCGAGGGAGGGGCTCCGCTGCGGAGTGCCCTCCCTCTGTTTTTGCCCGCCTTAATTTATCTCAAGCTTTATCGAGGTCCTATCGTGGAGGTGGGGCGCCATCTGATTCGGATATCGAGAAAAGAAAAAGGCGGAGGCGAATTCACCTCCGCCTGCTGACAAAGGGATATGTCGAACGGTTTTATCACTCTTCCAGAGGCAGCTCCTTCTCCAACCTTTCGAGCCGCTCCCAGTTGCGCCTGATATGGTCTTCGATGTCCTTGATAAGTTCTGGTCTGTCAAGGATGTGCCTGTATCGACGCTGTGGCTTGAGGAACTCGACGATCGAGACCTCTTTTCTCGGCCGATAGTTGATCTTGTATCCGCCGAGTCCGTTGTTGGCGTCGCTGCGATATTCGTAGAGGATCCAATATTTCGACTCGACGGCGAGGCGCGCCAGCTCGATAGACATATCTGGCGGATAATTCCATCCCGGTTGGCATGGACTGATCACATTGATAAAGGTCGGGCCTTTTGTCTCCAGCGCTTTTTGCACTTTTTTCATGAAATCGACCCAATGGGACGGGCTTGCCTGTGCGACATATTTGGCCTGATGGGCGATCATGATGTCGGTTATCTCTTTGCGCCACTGAAGTTTACCCGGGATAACCTTTCCGGCTGGCGATGTGGTTGTCGAGGCATACATCGGGGTCGCACTTGAACGCTGGATGCCCGTGTTCATATAGCCTTCGTTGTTGTAGAGGATGTAGAGGAAATCGTGGCCACGCTCGATTGCGCCAGAAAGTGATTGAAGCCCAATGTCATAAGTGCCACCGTCGCCACCGATGGCGATAAATTTGATTTCTTTTTCGGTTTTGATTTTTCCCCTGCGTTTCAATGCCTTGTAGGCCGATTCGACTCCTGAGATTGTAGCTGCAGCGTTCTCAAATGCGTTATGAATCCATGGCACAGGCCATGCGGTGTAAGGAAAAATCGTGCTCGTAACTTCCATGCAGCCTGTTGCGTTTGCGATGACGAGCGGATCATCTGTTGCGCTCATCAGAATTTTCAAAATGACCGGGAACGGACAGCCGGCACACGCCCTGTGTCCCGGTGCAAGTGCCCGCTTCATACGGGCTAAATCTCTGAGTGTCCTTGCTTTCTTCGTTGCCATTTTAACTCCTCCTATTCTCTGACACCGACGTAATCGACCATCCGCTCAGGTGTGTTGCCAGCCGCTATCCATTGCATCTTCTCGATTACCTCGTAGAAGTTCTCAAGAGGCACATCGCGTCCGCCGAGACCATAGACAAAGTTGTGGATTATCGGCCGTTCCGACAGGTGGTAGAGTGCGCGTGCGATCTCAGTCGCCAAAGGACCGCCCATCGTGTTCAACGAATCCGCACGGTCCATCACAGCAAGATATTTGACCTTGCTGAGATACTTCTGAATTTCCTCGAACGGGAACGGCCTGAAGATCCGCATCCTCAAAAGTCCGACTTTGATTCCGCGCTCGTCGCGCATTACATCGACCGCATCTTTGCCTGTGCCAGCCGACGAGCCCATCACTACGATCGCATATTCTGCGTCATCAAGGCGATACGGCTCGACGAACACGGGAAGCTTCACACCGAAGAACTCCTCGAATTCACGATGTGCGTCGTAGATGTGTTTTTTCGACTCGAAGACGGCTTCGATCTGGGCACGTTTGTGCTCAAAGAAGTAATCCTGAAGGTCAAGCGGGCCGATTGTGATCGGGTTGTCGATGTCGAGCAGGTTGTAAAGCGGCTTTCTTTCACCGAGAAATTCACGGACATCTTCGTCGTCAAAGATTTCAACGGCTTCCATGCCGTGCGACAGGACGAATCCGTCGGTGGTAACCAGAGCGGGCAGGTTGGCCTTTTCAGCGGATTTGACCGCAACTATCACGGAAGCATAAGCTTCTTGGACATTTTCGGTATAGATCTGTATCCAGCCGGCGTCGCGAGAACCCATCGTGTCGGAATGGTCGCAGTGGATGTTGATCGGTGCGGATAGTGCACGGTTCACCACGCACATCGTTATCGGAAGTCTAAGTGCAGAAGCGATATAGAGGATTTCGTGCATGAGAGCGAGTCCCTGCGATGCGGTGCCGGTCATCACCCTTGCGCCGGCAGCAGCGGCACCCACGCATGCGGACATCGCCGAGTGTTCCGACTCCACAGGCACAAATTCGGTGTCAACCTCGCCGTCAGCGACATATTTCGAGAACAGTTGGACGATCTCGGTGGCTGGTGTGATCGGATAGGCAGCGACGACATCCGGATTTATCTGTTTCATTGCCAAAGCCATCGCCTCATTTCCAGTCAAAGCAACCCTTGTTGTCTTCCTTTTCGCCATGACTCATCCCTCCTCTGGCACCATCTCAAGAGCATGGACTTTTGGCGGACATGCCCTAACGCATATCCCACAGCCTTTGCAGTAGTCGTAGTCGATGCCGATCATCTTGACGGTCTTTTCGGTGATTTCGAGCAGGATGGCGTCTTCGGGGCAGTAAAGCCAACAAAGCAAACAGTGAGTGCATCTCCCCTCGTTCCAAATCGGTCTTTCACTGCGCCAATCGCCTGTGAGATACTCAGGCGATGTCGGGACATCGGGCACGATAGCGCCCGGAGAGATCTCAGCCAGTTCCTTCCAACCTTTTAGTTTGCCAGCCCATTTAAACTCTTTCGGTGCAGGCATTACATGACCTCCTCGTAGGCCCTTTTGATGGCCTCAATGTTCTTTTCCACTATGTCCTTTGGGAATTTGTGCGAGAGTCGCTCCTCGACCGCGGACAGGAATTCGTCGAACGGAAGAAGCGGAAGGACTTTGATAAGCGCTCCGAGCATCGGTGTGTTGGGTAGGTTCCTCCCCAGAATCTCGGTCGATATTTTCGTTGCATTGACGACATGCACCTCGTAGTCGTGCAATCCGTATTTTTCTTTGACTTGTTCCGGTGTCAGGTTCGTGTTTATCAGGATCTTATTGCCTTTTGGCAGTCCTTCGACCACCTTCGGACCGAGCAAAGTGGGGTCAAGCACCACGACGACATCGGGGTTTTTGATGCCGCAGTGGATGCGTATCGGTTCATCACTAACACGGTTATACGACTTCACAGGTGCGCCTCGACGCTCCGGGCCGTATTCCGGGAAGGCTTGAATGTATTTGCCAGTTTTTGTCAAAGCCTCACCGAGAAGCAAGGCGGCCGTCTTGGCGCCGAGACCACCCCGTCCATGCCATCTAATTTCAAACGGTTTCTTCATGTCTCCTCGCTCCATGTTTGCCAAAAAGAAAGGGTTAGATTTTAAAGTCTACCACATTGTCAGTCAAAGAAAATCCTAAATAGCAAAGCTTTTCGCTGATCGCTCCAATGGCTATCTTGTCAATTTTTTAAAATTTCAATGCGGTCAACTCATGGCTCACGCCACTCGTCTATCAGATTGCCGTCGAGATCGTAAACCTGATAGTGCACTCCGCTTGCGGAGACCTCGATGACTACATAATGCATAAGCTGGGAAAACGATTCCAAATTCTCGCCATACCGTTCTGTGTTCACACGATATTTCGGTGCCCCTGCTCGACCGCTGATTATCTGACGGAACGGATGCTTTACCACATTTGACAGGGTGGAATCCATCCGAAGGCGTGCGTAAAGATGTTCATGACCGTTTAAAACGGCTTGGACGCCATAATCGCTGAAAAGCTTCAGGAGGGTGTCGGCCATATCCTGCTCGAATTCGCCACCGCGCAAGGACATTGGGAAGATCGGCTCGTGATAGACCACGAATATCCTTTTGTCCCGATTTCTCTCCAGATCCGATCTGAGCCAAGCGAGTTGAACCGAATCAAGTGCAGCAGGAGAGCGCCTTCCATCGACGCGATGATAGAGATAATCACAGTTCAAAATCACAAAATGCGCATCGCCCCAATCGAATGAATAGACGTTTTCCTTGTAAGGTGGCATCGTGTCAGCACTTTCGGGACCGTTTGTAGGCAAAACAAAGATTTCAGCCCACAAGTCTTCGGCGCTGTTGGGAGGCGGTGGATCGTAATGGTTCCTTCTGTCGATTTGGACGAGCGGGGAGCTCGCATCGTGATTTCCAACCGCTTCGTAAATCGAGACTTTGGAGTTTGCCGTCCACGCCGAATGGAGCCATGTCTCGAATTGAATCCGCGCATAGGTGGTGTCCGATGTGTAGCCTTGAATGAGGTCGCCCATGAAAATTATGAAATCCGGGTCATGCCTCATCGCTTCTGCAAGCGCATGCCTGAGCGAATAGGCGGCGACTCCGTTGAGCTGGTCGTATGGGTTGGGCCAATGCCAGTTTGTCCGTGAGTCGCTGAGCACAACGAACTTGAACCGCTCGCCCTGCCTTCTGGGCGTCTTTATCGTCGAGATCGGCCCCACCAGCGTATCGTTCCCCAAAATCGTTATCGTCCTGTAAGCGTAGATCTGCGATGGGGTTAAATTGGACAGTTTGACTTCGATGTGGGCGCTTTTAGGTCGAACCTCGACCCGTCTTTTGAGGCCTTTAAGTCCATATTCCACAATCGCTATGTCAGGCTTTTTGTTGACCTTCCAAGCGACAACAGCGGTGTTGGAGTCAAGCACATTGGCAAACGGCAATATCTCGAAGCTCAGTCCGATTTTGAGCCCGTCTTCCGTCTCGATGATACGAAAAGTCGATTCCTTAGAGAGGATTCGCCTGCCGCCTTTCGTGGTAACAGCAACTATGTAACGGTAAAGTTTTCCCGGTTTGACATATTTGGCGGGCAGCAGCCAATCCGTATCGGATGAGTCATGGAGTAGGTAGAACTCGAAAAGGTAGTCGGTCAAATGTGCATCTGCGGCAAACTCCTCATAGTAAAGGTTTGGGCTGGAAACAGGGCTGTCCGTCGTGATTTTGACATAGACTTGAGAATCAACGACGACCGGTTCCGGCATCAGGTAGCGAACCCCCCATGCCTCTGCAAAGAGGGCAAGCGTTAAAGTCCATACCGCATAAAGTTTTAGCTTCATCATCTACCCCCTTCAAAATGCGTTTATTTTAATGCCTTGTCTCGATAGACCGCTCGAATTTTCACCGAGATTTCCTGAACTTAACTCGAACAGAATAACTATTATGGTCGGTGAATTGCGCAGCTTTTTTTGTTGCTTGAAAATATGCCGCCAAATCAAGTGTTGGAGGTGCAAAATGTCATTTCTCGTTATGGCGTTCCTCTTAATTCAACAGGTTGAGAGCGTGGCAGAGATCGAGACCGTAGTCGATAAAACCCAGTATCGATTAGGACCCGGAGACAAGGTCGAGGTTCTGGTCAAAAATAAAATTACATATTCCTATCGAGCGGCTCTTGACCTTCATGGCA
>QNDP01000052.1 GCA_003645975.1 Candidatus Hydrothermota bacterium
AACCCGTTGGTGCTTTACATCTCGCTCATCTTGGCAATTTTGATGATTGTCGGTGCTTTCGTGGCTGTGGTGACCAAAGACCTGCTTGTCGCAATAGTCGCTTCCGCCGTCGTTGACCTCGTGCTCGCCATCATGTTTTACATCCTGCGTGCACCGGATGTCGCCATCACACAAGCAACTATCGGAGCAGGACTTACAATCGCAATCTTTTTGATAGCTCTCAGAAAAACGGAGAGGTATGAGGAATGATTCGCAACATCTTTGCTCTGCTTTTGATCTTGGTCATCAGCGTGTTCTTGGCATCGTCAATTGCAAGCATCCCGTTCGGGACGGAAAAGACAACAGTCGGCAAATACTACTTGGACAAAACGATTGAGGAGACAGGCAGCGTTAACACGGTTACATCGGTCGTGGTTCTTTACAGAGGATTTGACACACTCGGCGAGGTTACAGTGCTTTTCCTTGCTGCCACTGGGCTCGGCGCCATCCTTTTCGGACTACGAGAGAAACGGAAACGCAAAAAGGAGCGCCCATCTTTGATAATGCGGACTGGCACTCGTTATCTCTTTACGGCAGCGTTACTTTTCGGCGCTTATGTGTTTGTGCACGGCCATTTGACGCCGGGCGGCGGCTTCCCCGGCGGTGTGATCGTGGCGACCGCATTCCTGATGCTTTTCCTTGCTCAGGAAGGATTTAGGGTCAGCGAGAAGGGCGTAAAATTCGTCGAAGCGCTTGCTGGAATGACCTATGTCGCCATCGGAATCGCTGGACTCCTCCTCGTCGGATCGTTTCTTGGCAATTTTCTCGGCACAGGCATCCCGAACAAACTCGCCTCAGCCGGGATTATCCCTCTGATTTACATAACGATAGGGCTTAAGGTCGGTTCTGAGATCACCGGCCTTCTCCAAAACATGAGGGAGACGACCGAATATGAATCCTGAAGCTCTTGGAAAAGTGATCTTTTATGGGTCATCGATAGCCCTCTTCCTGATAGGGCTTTACATCATCTTGGTCAAAAGAAATCTGATCAAACTTATTCTCGGACTGACATTCATCGAGTCCGGCGTCAACCTGTTCCTGGTCTCGATCGGCTATGTGTGGGGGCGCACCGCACCGATTCTGAACAAACCGGAGCTGATGGAGACGCCTTCAAAACTTGCAGTTGACCCTGTTCCCCAAGCGCTTGTTCTGACGGCGATAGTTATCGGTGTTGCGGTTACGGCAATGGCTCTGGCGATCGCCATGTTGATTTACGACAAATACGGGACGCTTAACATCTCTAAAATCAAGGAGTTGAAGTGGTGAGTCCGATCCTTTTGATTGCAGTTCCGTTGATTTTGGCCTTCTCGGTGCCCCTTTGGGGGCTGATCCATAAAAAATTGGAAAAATTTGTGCCGCTAATTGCCTTCGGATTCAACACTTATCTGATCTTCAGACTGCTCCCGTTTGCTCTAACTGAACGGACGATCTCCGTCGTCATAGCGAACATCAAGCCGCCTTTCGGGATCAACCTCGCTGTCGGGCCATTCGGGCTGTTTTTTGCGTTGATAATCCAACTTGTAGCGCTCGCAACCGCTTTTTACCTGTTAAGTTACGATCCACCAGAGCCTTCCGACAAATTCTACATGCTTTTCATCCTGTTGGTTCTCGGTTCGACCGGGATGGTTTTGACCGGCGACATATTCAACCTGTTCGTATTCCTTGAGATCACGAGCATTTCCGCCTATGCACTCACAGCCATAACGAAAACAGGCCCTGCGGCCGAAGCCGGCTTCAAATACCTTCTGCTCGGCTCACTCGGTTCGACCCTCGTATTGCTTGGCATCGCTCTGATCTACGGCTCACTCGGCACACTCAACATGGCGCACATCGCACACCGCATCAGCGGAATGGATTCGAGGCTGGTCGTTGCCGCAGCAATCCTGTTCATTGTCGGATTCGGTGTCGAGGCTGAGATGCTGCCACTAAACGGGTGGGTACCTGATGCCTATCAGGCGGCTCCGATCCCTGTTGTCGCTTTGCTTTCGGGTGCAGTTGCAAAAGCCGGCCTATATGCGCTTGCGCGTGTGCTTTACACACTGATCGGAATGCCCAACATCATCATGCTACTTCTGACCTTCGGAATTTTGACGATGTTCGCCGGTGAGCTTGCGGCGTTGCGTCAGAACGACATCCGCAGGTTGTTGGCCTATTCGTCGATCGGGCAGATGGGGATGATCATGCTGGCGTTTGGTGCATTCGGGGTAAATTCAGTGTTTGGCGGCGTGCTCCAAGCGTTTACGCACGGCATCACCAAAGCCTTGCTGTTCCTTGTGCTCGGAGTGATGGCACTGCACACGGGTGGTGCAACCGACATGGAGTCCTTGCGAGGTTTCGGTCGAAAGTTCCCTTACTGGTCGATGCTTTTTGCCGTAGGTGTGCTATCAACACTCGGATTACCGCCGTTCGCTGGGTTCTGGAGCAAGCTGGCGCTCATCATCGGAGTGATTATTGACGGCCATCCGACCTATGCCGCACTTGCTCTTATCGCCACATTCATAGAAGTCTTTTATTTTGCCAGACTTCTGTCGGTCATCTATTCGAGCAAGCTTTCGCCCAAGCTTGTCGAAAGGTCTATCAGGAACACAACCATCCCGCTGCTCTCAGCGACATTCCTCGCAGCCATCATCATAGCCGTCGGCCTGTATCCCAACGTATTTTTCGATTTAGGAGATTCTGCAAGTAGAGCCTTGCTCAACCGGGCACATTACATCTTCTCGATTATCGGCCATTATCTCCAAAGCATGGGAGGCGTCTAAAATGTTCGGCATCAACATGAATCCCTATGAACTTTTAGCTGCCGTTTTCGGCCTCGGCGCCATCTTAACCTATTTACTCGGCCACTTTGATCGCCATCTGAAGACATGGCTGACTCTTATCACTCTTGCGCTCGCCACCTACATCTTCCTTCATCTGCCAAACGAATATAGCCTTGAATCTCCAAGCCTTCTCTTTGGGATCGACAAATTGAGCTGGTTGTTTGGCATCCTAACACTTGGTCTCGGCACAATCGTGGCGTTTGCATTGCTCGCATATCCCGAACTCAGTCCGAATTTTTATTTCATGTTCATTTTGAACATCGGGGCAAGCATATTCCTTCTGCTTTCACGGGATCTGGTCGCATTTTTCCTGATGTGGGAACTCATGAGCTGGACGATATTTGCGATGATACTTGGCGATGGCGGCGCCGAGCGCGGACGAGCTGCGACAAAATACCTCGTATGGTCAGCAATTGGAGCAGCGTTCATTCTTTTCGCTTTTGCAATTCTTGCGAAATCGACGAATTCGTTTGAGTGGAGCGGCATAGTAGCCGGAATATCCCAAATGCCAAGTGGATGGCGGGTCGCTGCGATTGCATTGTTGATTGCGGGATTTGCAGTCAAGGCGGCCATCATGCCGATGCACACATGGGTGCCAGATGCCTATGCGGAATCGCCGCATCCATTCACGGCTTTCCTGTCGGGTGTCCTCTCGAAACTCGGAATTTACGGAATTTTCCTCGCCTTCTTCGTGCTGTCCGCCAGATTTGAACTTGTGAACATGCCTAAAATCTTCGGAACTCACATCTTCGGTTACATCTTGGCATGGATCGGCGCACTTACGGCATTCGGCGCATCCCTCATCGCCATCAAACAGGAGCATGCAAAACGGCTGTTGGCATGGTCGAGCATCAGTCAGCTTGGTTACATCCTCTTTGGATTCGGAATCGGTTCGGCTATCGGGATAGCCGGTGCGCTTTTCCATGCGGTCTCGCACGCACTGTTCAAAACCCTGCTGTTCCTGATACTTGCAGGTGTAATCAAACGGACAGGGACTGACAGGATGGCGGAACTTGGTGGACTCATCAAGAAGATGCCGCTCTCGTTCATCTTTGCAGTTGTCGGCGGCCTTGCGCTTGCTGGCATCCCGATGACCATCGGCTTTCCATCCAAATGGCTCATCTACGAAGCTGCTATCCATCAAGGCTTTATCTTCACCACAGTGCTGATATTTGCGGCGTCAACGGCGGTCTTCCTCTACTACTACCGATTTGTGTTCTCGATCTTTCTCGGCGAACTTCATGCAAATCATCAGGATGTCAAGGAGGTTCCATTCCCGATCTGGTTCTCTTACATCCTGATTTCGATCCCCATCTTTTGGCTTGGCCTGTTTCCGGGCAAAGCGATGCAGATTTTTGCTGAGATAGCAGAACAATTTGATTTGCCAGCAGTTACGAATTTCACGGCCACAACAATCACAACACCGCTCGGCTCGTTCAATGCGCTCATCGTCGGACTCGTGTTCTTTGCCTCGTTCGCTTTCGGGTTGCTCCTTTACTTCATCGGCGGGCGGACACGGAAGGTTCACCAATACGATACATTTTTGGCAGGCGAAGCCGATGAACCCGTGAAACTGCACTATGGTCAAAGATTTTTCTACTTCCTTGAGCGTGAGCTTAAGCCTTTGTATCGCATAAGCGTCGAAAAAATCTATCAATTTGTGGCCGAATTCACGAGATTCGTCGCAGACCAGGTTCGCAAGGGATTTTTCTGCGGCAATGCGCAGGCCTATCTCTACTACATGACCATCTTCATTGTCATTTTGGTCTTTGCAATCTGGAGGATTAAGTTATGACAGGACAGATACTTTGGGCGATTTTCATGCCCATTTTGGTCATCATAATCGGACTCATCTACATGGGACTTGCAAGGAAAATTACCGCGCGAATTCACAACCGCTATGGGCCTCCCTTCTACCAGAACATCATCGATGTCATAAAGCTTTTCAGCAAGAAAGATGTGGCAAATCATGGAGTTATGTTCTCTCTCGGGCCTGTGATAGCGGTTGCAGGCATGGTCATCTCACTGTTGTTCATCCCGATAGGGAATCGGCCACTCCTCTCGTTCAACGGCGACATCATCGTCTTGCTTTATCTGCTTGTAATTGCGCCGCTTGGAATGGCATTGGGTGTCGGTGAAGGTGCAAACCCGAACGGAGCAATCGGAATCGCCCGTGCCTTGACGCTGATGCTTGGCTACGAGGTGGTGCTCGTGATCGCCGCTGTGGCTGTGATGATCCACGCAGGTTCGGCGTCGTTCATGGAAATCATCAGGCAGCAACAGGGCGGAGTCGCACATTGGTTCATCTGGCCGCTTTTCCTGTCCGCTCTGGCGACTGACATCGCTTTACAGGCGATTTTGGGCGAAAAACCGTTCGACCAGCCAATAGCACCTCACGAGATAGCATCGGGACCGATGGTCGAATATGGCGGTAAATTCTTGGGAATGCTACAGATCTACCATGCAATTGCCATCATCGTCGAGACGGGCATTTTCGTGAACCTGTTTCTTGGCGGCGGTTCACTCGTGTGGTGGTTCGTCAAGTCGTTCGCCGTGTTCTTTGTCGCATTGCTGATCAACGCTGTGATGCCGCGCTTCAGGATCGGCCAAGCCTTCAAGTTCTATTGGACTTATCCCGCTGCGATCGGACTCGTCGGACTCATAATCGTTGCAATTACATAACCGAAAGGAGCTGAAAGACATGGCAAAAGAGAGACCACCAAAAGGTTTGAAAGGATGGGCACAGGGGCGAAGCCTCTGGATTTTGCAATTTTGCACCGGATGCGGCGCTGTCGAGCTGCCGCCGGTCATGACTTCGAGATACGACATGGAACGGTTTGGAATCACGCCGATGGCGACGCCGAGACAGGCCGATCTCCTGCTCATCACAGGCTACCTGACGGTCAAAACGCTCAAGCGCGTCATCCGCTCTTACGAACAGATGGGCGAACCGAAATATGTGATCGGATTCGGCTCGTGCACGGTAAACGGCGGAATGTATTGGGATTCCTACAACACAATCAAACGGCTTGACTTATACCTCCCGGTTGATCTTTACATCGCAGGCTGTATGCCCCGTCCGGAGGCCATCATCGAAGCGTTCAACCGACTGATAGAAGGCATCAAACAGGGCAAGTTCAACGGTTGGATCCGCTACAAGGAGAATCTCAGGTGGTATAAACGGAATCAGGCGATGATCATGGACATCCGCAAATGGAGCATTGACAAGAAGTTGGCTGAAGAGGTGTGGCGTGAAGTCCAAGAGGAACGGCGCAAGATCTTCGAGCAAGCAACTGTTCCCCATGTCTATGAATACGCTGAAAGGATCTCGGAGGTGGGATGATGGAACTCGAAAAGGAGCAAGCCGTCGTCAATTTGGTAAAGGAAGCCTTTGAGGACGCAGAGGCCGATGTCCAGAGGGCGCGCAGAGTCCGCATAAAAATTGCGCCCAACCGTGTATTTCCGCTCGTCGCATTCCTGAAGGCTAACGGATTCAACCATTTCGTTACAATCACGGCGGTCGATTGGATTAAAGACGGCGAAATCGAGCTGATCTATCACCTTTGGAGTTACACAAGGAAGGTGCATGTGATGGTCAAAACGCGCATCCCACGAGATGGCGGCAAGATGCCGACACTCAAGCCGCTGTTCAATCAGGCCGAGACCTACGAACGCGATGTCCACGAGTTCTTCGGCGTCTATTTCGAGGGCAACGAAAAGCTCGACCGCGATTTCATCCTCGAAGATTGGGACGGACCTCCGCCAATGCGTAAGGATTTCGACACACGCAGGTTTGCCGCCGAGTTCTATGGTCAGGAAGACATCGAGTCCGATCTTTTGAAGCTTAAGATTCAGCCATACAAGGGGAAGTTGATGCAATGAACGGGACAAGAAACCAAGTTAGGGAATTTGAGTATTTTATCGGGCCGCAGCATCCGGGCATCAGCGGAAATTACAGCATCAAACTTAAAGCCGTAGGCGATGAGATCATCGAGGCAGAGGCGCGGCCCGGCTATCTGCATCGTGGATTTGAAAAATTGATGGAGCAGCGACATTGGATCAAAAATGTGCCCATGGTCTGTCGAATCTGCGTGCCTGACCCTGACCCGAATGAGGTGCTTTATTCGATGGGCGTCGAGGAGATAGCAGGTCTTGAGGTGCCCGAACGAGCGCAGTGGATCCGTGTTATGGTGCTCGAAATGTCGCGTATTCAAGCGCATCTGTTTTTCCTCGGTGGATTCTGCGGCTCGCTTGGCCTCTACACCGTGCCTCAGTGGACATTCGGCGACCGTGATTACATCCTCGATCGATTTGAAGAACTCACAGGAGCAAGAGTTTATCACCTTTACACGATGCCCGGCGGTGTTCGGCGCGATCTGCCACCCGGTTTCAAAGACCGCTTGCTCGAAACCCTCGCTTACATCGAGAAACGGCTTCATGACTACGACCGCCTCATTTTCGACAACCCGGTTTTCCAGAAAAGGACGATAGGGGTCGGCGTGATAAAAGCCGATTGGGCGATGGAAAACGGTGTAACAGGTCCAAATCTGCGTGCGACAGGCGTCAAATTCGACCTGCGGCGTGATGACCCATATCTCGTCTATGACCAGATAGATTTCGAGATACCGACTATGCCCGACGGCGACATGTTCTCGCGCGCTATGGTGCGCAGGCTGGAGATCGAACAATCCATCAAGATCATCCGACAGGTGCTTGAGATGATGCCCGAAGGACCGGTTTTGAACCGTCCGGGCAACCCTCTGACATGGCGTGTGCCGCCG
>QNDP01000053.1 GCA_003645975.1 Candidatus Hydrothermota bacterium
AACGATTTCACACGGAGAGTTGGAAGGCTGGCCGACGGATTTATCCTACCGTCGATCCACATGGTGTTTCCAAAGGTCAAAAGGCCGGTTATGAGGCTTTTGACGAGGTTCCCAACCGATGAATCCCTGAGCCGCAGGAAGGCAATTTTGGAACAACTCGCCGAGTCCGACGAAGTGGTCTTCACAGTTCCGGGACAGGTGTCCGAGAAGCGACGCAACTACGACGAGGTGCTCGATGCGCTTACCCGATTGTCGGACAAAAAATTTAAGATGGTTTTGCTCGGCAGATTGACATCGCACGAGGTGGCTCGGCGCATAAGGACGCTTCCAGCTCGAATTCGAGCAAAAGTCCTGACTTTTGAAAATTTTATCGATGAGGAGGCCTACCAAGACCGACTTTTGAGAAGCCATTACATCCTCATGCCGATCTTCTTTCCTTATGGCAGGTTCAAGACGACCGGTGCGATAGGCGACGCCATCCAAATGGGCATCCCGATGATACTGCCGGAACATGCTATTCCTCAAAAAGTTATTCCACACAAATCCTACCGAAAGGGTGAATTGGCGGATGTGCTGGCGGAACTTATGGATCTGTCGAACTACAAATCGGTTGCGATGCAGGCGATTCAGTTCTCCGAAAGTTTCACCATCGATAAGATGGCGGATGCGTTCAACCGATTTCTGTGGTCTGTTGAAGGAGATGGAGGTTCCTGAAGATGAAAAAGATATGCATCCTTTCGGGCAGGGAGCATCCGAAAAACGAACGGTTTTACTTCAAGATCGGCCGCACGCTTCGGAGTTGGGGTTATGACATCACTATCGTGTCCAGATGGGAACTCCCGCCCGACGATATGGGAATAAAGTTCAAAAAGTTCAAGAGAAGCAAAGTGCCGATCTACGGAAAAATCACGACAGTTACAGGACTTATAAAGGTCGGGATGGCGGAGGACGCCGACATCTATCAGGTGCACAACGGCGACTCCTCGCTGCTCGCAGCCGTCGTGATCAAATTTTTGAAAAGAATCAAGGGCAGGAAGGTCAAGCTGGTCTATGATGCCGACGAATACTGGCCGGGTTATCAGGCCGACCTCTTTCCGAAACCGTTGAAACCGATAGTTCGTTGGCTTGCAACTCAATGGGAACACTTAGCTTTCAACTATTCCGATGCGGTTCTGACCGCCAACCCCATCCAAAGAGGCCGATTTTTGGTCTGGGATCGGAACAAAAACATGGAGGTCATATACTCCTACCAGCCTAAGAGCCTGATTCCGAAGGAATTTCCTCAAAAAGACCGAAATCTTGTGGTTTACACGGGCAAGATCTCGATGGAGAGGGACATGGATTTCGTGTTTTCGCTGCCCGAAAGGATCGAGAACATCAAACTGCTGGTCATGGGGATGCCTTCGGGCACAAAAGCGGCCGCACGGCTTCAGGAATTGCTCGATTCTCTGTCGCCCGCTGCCCGCAGCAGGTTGGAGTTTCCGGGAATGTTGCCTTACGAGGAGAGCGTAAAACGGATCGAGAGGGCTTTGATCGGGATAATCCCGTATCTGCCTTACAGCGAGAACAATGTCCTTGCAGGACCACCGCTTAAGCTTTTTCAGTTTTTGGCGAACGGTGTGGCAATAGTGGCCTACGACCTGCCCGAGATCAGAAGATTTCTTTTGATGACAGGCGCTGGTGTGCTCGTGCCGCCGGGAGACAGAGAGGCCTTTGCCAAAGCGATCCAACAGCTTCTGGACGACCCCGAGAAGGCCATAGCGATGGGCAGGCGCGGCTATGAGATCACGAAAAACTTTTTGAACTGGGAGGACGCAAGCGTGCCGGTGCTCCGATATGTCTATGAAAGGTTGGAGAGGTCAAGCCATGAACGAAGATAACACACTGGGCATCAGCTATATCCTTGAAGACAAGTTCCGCCTAATCGTCATTTGCTTGATCGTCTTGGCCGAACTTTTGGGCTTGGCCTTCCTGATTTTGAAGAAGTCCATTCTCGGCGGTGCGCTGTTAGCCATGCCGATTCTGGGCGTTTTGGGCATCATCTTTTTTCAAAGACCTAAGCTTTTGATTTTCATAACCGTAACTTTGATGTCGGCTTTGCCCGTCCAACATTCGTTGTTCCCGATAGAAGTCCCTTCCTACCTCGTTTTCCTTATGTTTGCGGCTGGTTTGGCCATATTTTTGGTGAAACAGCCCAACAAACTTGTTGAGAAGCGATTCGGCGCTTTTATCGAGGACAAGTTGTTCATCTTGTTCATGTTGTCCCTCTTGTTTTCGATTTTCGTGAGTTTGGCCAACGGCCATAAGATCAAGAACATAGCCGCCGCATTCCTAATCCTTTTCTTTTACACAGGTTATTTGGTCGGAAGGGTTTACATGGATGACGAAACGGATTGGAAACGGCTAAAGTGGATACTTCTGATTTCGGTGTTTCCGGCCTCATTTGAGCTGCTCTATCAGATCCCTTATGCCGAGCTTTTCGGCATTGCGCGCCTGCTTTTCCTTCAAACTTTCACGATATTGATAGCCTTCGTGATAGCGCTCAACGAGTTGGCCTATGGGCGTCAGTCGGTCAAAGGCAAACTTTTTTACAATTTGGTGGCTTTGACTGCGATTATCACGATTTTCGTCTCTCTAAACCGCACGAACTGGGTGATTTACACGCTCGCAGTGCTGATGCTTTATTTTTGGTGGGCGTCGGTCTTAAAAATCGAGATGAAGCCGATCCTCAACACCTTCGTGATCTGGATACTCGGCATAATGCTCACATTGCTGATACTGCCGTCTAAGTTCGGGTTGGGGTTCTTGATTTCGCTGATTCAAAGGGTTTACACATTTTCAAATCTTGGGAGAGACATCTCTGTGGTGCTCAGGAAGTTTGACATAGCCACAGTGGCAAAACTGATCGGGGATTCTCCGATCTGGGGACACGGCATGGGAGCCGAGATGTGGCGCCCCTGGAGGCACAAGTTCACGACTTTCATCGACAACGACTACATGGTGGTCATGTGGCACTATGGACTTCTGGGTCTCGCCTCATTGCTCGCCTTTTGGCTTTCGGGCATTTGGGACAGTTACAAATTGATGCGCAGCGTGGAAAGGCACGAGTTCAAAATTCTTTACATCACCACGACTACGGTGGGCTTGCTTTTCCTTGTAAATTCCTTAGCGGAAACGATTTTCACTACAAGGCCGCACATCGCAATCTACATGATGATGGTCGGGATGGGCGTAACCCGTTACAGAGTGCTGACTCCCGGCTCGTCCGAGAATTGAAATCCGAATTTCTTTTTCTTAAAATTCCAACTGTTAACGCCAATCGATGTTTTTGGGCAACAAAAGCTTAGAAAGGAGGGCAAGATGGAAGATTTGAAAAAGGCTTTGCTCGGTGCGATGATATTTGGCGGCGCCGCAATGATCGGCCTGATATTTTGGGCTACCCGTTCGTTTTCCGAAGATTTGGCTCTTTGGGGATGGATTATCTCTATGGCGGCACTCACCATCGTTTTGATAGTCTCGATTCTAACTTTTAGGGACATTCAGCAGGCCGAAATGGAGAGTAAAGCGGAGAGGATGGAATGGATCAAGGAGTTTCAAACCAAAGGCTTGAGTGAGGAACGGATCGAGAAACTCATAAGGCTCGCTGAGGACGGCAAGTTACTGCAGTCCAACACTTTGGAACAATCCCAAAGTCAAAGCACTTCGGGGTAACACGGCATGCGCGTTCTATTCACCTTAAACTATCCGACGGTCTTTCAGATTGGAGAGATGCGGTTGTGGACAGCAGAATTGTTGGGATTGCAAGGTCTCTCGGCCTGATAATTTTATTGATTTGTGCAGGGATGGTGTTTGACGCTGCCTTTCGTAAACTTGAGGATTGGCAGTTGCTCGTTTTTCTTATTACAGCAGAAGTGCTTATCGGTTTCGGATTCTACATCGTCTTCTTGCTTGACTCCAACGAATTGAAGAGAAGTGAGCAGAGGATGGAGTGGATTCAGGCTGTTTTGAGGATGACGGAGAAAGGAGAAGATGCCCAAGAATTCGACGAAAACGATTGGAACAAAAGGCTGAAATTTGCAATCTCGGCCGCACTTTTCGCCGAAGATAAAAAACAGAACCCTAAATGAAAAGAAGGACTCTGTATGCGACGGATTTGGAGAGAAAATGAGGGACTTTTCCCGCAACTTAAGTTAGAACCCAAAGGAGAAAGATCAAATGGCTGACAAAAAGGCGGTTGTTGCACTTGGAGGCAATGCTTTGCTCCAAAAGGGTGAACCTATGGACATCCCGACGCAGATGAGGAACGCTGAGAGGAGCGTTCTCCCGATAATTCAACTTGTGTCAAAGGGATACAAGGTGGCAGTGACGCATGGAAACGGACCGCAGGTGGGAGTTACCTTCTTCCGAAACATCTACACACAGGCGAATTATCCGCCGTATCCCCTCGATGTCCTTAACGCCGAGACTCAAGGGTGGATCGGCTATCTCCTCTGCAGAGCCATGCGTAGGGAGATGGAAAGGCGGAACTTGAATCGAGAGGCCGTCGCCCTCGTTACACAGGTCGTTGTGGACAAAGATGACCCAGCGTTCCAGAACCCCTCGAAGCCGATCGGAAATTTTTTCACAGAGGCGGAAGCTAAGGAACTCATGGCCAAATATGGCTGGAAGATGATAGATGATGCTGGGCGCGGGTGGCGGCTCGTTGTCCCATCTCCTTGGCCGAAACGGATAGTTGAAGCCAAGACCATAAAGCAACTTGTGGATAGTGGCACGGTCGTCGTCGCAGCCGGTGGCGGAGGTATCCCTGTCATAGAGACGGATGACGGATATGTCGGCGTTGAAGCAGTCATCGACAAGGACAGGGCGTCGGCGGTGTTGGCTGAGGAGATAGGAGCCGAAATCCTGCTGATCCTGACTCAGTTCGATGCGGCTTATCTGAATTTCGGCACGGACAGGGCTAAACCGCTTGGCGAGATAGGAGTCGATGAGGTCGAAAGATACATGCAAGAGGGACATTTCGCTGAGGGCAGCATGAAACCAAAGATCGAAGCCGCAATAAGATTCGTCAGATCAGGTGGAAAAATGGCGATCATCACATCGCTCGAACTGGCCGCAGAGGCACTTGAGGGTAAGGTCGGAACCCGCATCGTCCCTTAAAGACCTCGACCCCTTTCCTTGAATCCATTGTGCAAGTTAAAAATTATCCGATAAAATTTCGTTGCATTTTGAGGTCGAGGATGGTGATGAGCTATGCCTTATGCGAAGATCATCATTGGCGACAGTCGCAAGATGTTGGAACTTAAAGACAACTCGATCGACCTTGTGCTGACTTCGCCTCCTTATTGGCACATCAAGGATTACGGTGTTGAAGGCCAGATTGGCTATGGCCAGAGGTTGGGGTTCGTTGAAAAGTAAATAGCATGATGAACGCAATCGGGTTTGGAATGGGTATCTGTGGCAAAACAATTTTGTTTCGCCAAGTAGGTCTGGCGTCTTGCCTGACGGCAAAGTTTTCGAGGGCTGCGACAGCCGTCCTACTTCTGACTCTTTGAATTCGTTCAAATGAAATTGAAAAAACGGGCAAACACACTCTTTTGAAAATTGAGGTAAGCTATGCAGAAACAAGATCGTTACAAAATCCTCCTGACTATCCTGCATGATGTCGTCAAACTCGATAAACCACAAAAGCTTATCGACAAAATTTTGGAGAGGGCCGTCGCATTCATGAACGCAGAGCGGGGTTATCTCGTGCTCATGACATCCAGCGGCGAGCTGATAACGGCCGCAGGTGTCGAAAATGTCGATTCGATAAAAAAATACTCGTCAACTGTTGTGCGCCGAGTGCTCGGCTCAGGCGAAAGCGTGCTTGTGCACGACGCCATGAAGACGCCAGACCTGTCCACCGAAAGCATTATGCTCGAATCAATTAGGTCGATAATAGCGGCGCCGCTGCGCATTCGAGGCGAGATCAAAGGCGTTATCTACCTCGATTCGACCACAAAAACGGGCCTTTTTACCAAAAACGACCTCGAACTTCTGGAGGCATTCGCCAGTATAGCTTCGCTTGCTTTGTCAAATGCCACTGAATATCAAGAGCTTCTCGAAAGTTATGAGACGCTGCGTATAGACGCCGAGCTCAAATCCGAATTTGTCGGGCAAAGCCCTAAGTTCCTTGAAGTTCTAAGCTTAATCAAAAAATTTGCCCCGACAAAGCTACCGGTGCTCATAACGGGAGAAAGTGGGACGGGGAAGGAGCTGGCCGCCAGATTGATTCACAAAATATCGGGTCGAAAGGGCGAGTTCGTGGCCGTAAACTGTGCAGCAATCCCAAAAGACCTGCTCGAGGCAGAACTTTTTGGCTACAAAAAAGGAGCGTTCACCGGTGCAACTGAGTCGAAAAAAGGGCTTTTTGAGGTCGCACATCGCGGAACGCTGTTCCTCGACGAGATCGCCGAGATGCCGCCTGAGCTTCAGGTCAAGCTGCTCAGGGTCATTCAGGACAACGAGATAAGGCCACTCGGTGGAACGAAATCCGTCAAGGTTGATGTCAGGATCATAGCTGCTACGAACCGAGACATCCGTAAAGCCATTCAAGACGGTCATTTCCGTGAAGACCTGTTCTACCGACTCAATGTGCTTCACATCCACATGCCGCCCTTGCGTGAACGGCCGGAGGACATCCCGATTCTGGTTGCGCATTTCATCAAAAAATACGGTGATAGCAAAAAGCGCATTGAGCGCAAAGCGCTTATCAAGTTGCTCAATTACCATTGGCCGGGCAATGTGCGCGAACTCGAAAATGTGATAGCAAGGGCGGTCGTCATCTCTCAAGGCGATGTGATCCGCGAGGGCGATATAACTTTGGAACATGAGGGTGAGGCCGGTCTCGAGCGCAAAAAAGTCGAATTCAAATCACTTGAAGAAGTTGAACGACAATATATTCTCGATGTCCTCGAGGCATGTGGATGGAACAAGACACGAGCGGCCAAAATCTTGGGCATCACTTTGCGCGGTCTCCAATACAAGCTAAAGCGTTGGGGCATCAATAAATCTGCCACATAACCGAGGATAGCCCTCATGAAAGTGCTCGGTATGATGACCGGCACATCTGTCGATTCCGTCGATGGTTCCATCCTCGAAATCTGCGGGGACATGCAAGATTTTGAAGCTCGACTGCTTTACTTCGGCAGCTATCCCATTTCGGAACAGCTTCGTAAGCGTATCTTTAAGGCTTTTTCGCCCGAAACTTCGGATGTCGCCCTGATCTGCCAGTTGAATTTCGAAATCGGAAAGCTCCTTGCGGAGGCTGCCGCCTATTTCGTCGAACAATCGGGCGTCAGGCCGGAACTCGTGGCAATTCATGGTCAAACGGTTTATCACATTCCAAGAGTCGATCTCTCAAAGGGTTGGCGCACACCATCGACTTTGCAGATAGGCGAGCCGTCGTTCATCGTCGAGCGACTTCAAGTCCCTGTCGTCTCGGATTTTAGGCCTGCGGACATGGCGGCCGGCGGTCAGGGTGCGCCCCTTGTGCCGTTCGCCGACTTCCTGCTTTTCCGATCGAAGCTCAAATCGCTGGCAATTCACAACATAGGCGGTATCTCAAATGTTACCTATCTGCCCAAAGACCC
>QNDP01000054.1 GCA_003645975.1 Candidatus Hydrothermota bacterium
GATTGACCGTCGGCGTGATCCAAGCCGGAATGTCGCCCGAACAGCGCAAGCCTGCATACAACAGCGACATAACTTACGGCACGAACAACGAATTCGGCTTCGACTACCTGCGCGATAACATGGTGTTCGACCCGTTTCATCGTGTGCAGCGTGGCCACATCTATGCGATCATCGACGAGGTCGATTCAATTTTGATCGATGAAGCGCGCACACCGCTGATCATCTCAGGGCCTGTCGAGCATTCCGATGTCGAAAGTTATCGCGAGATGAAACCCGTTGTCGAACAGGTGTTCAGAAGGCAGACCATCGAGGTCAACCGGTTGCTTGCAGAGGCCGAACGGTTGCTCAAAAGCGGCCGAGAGAAGGAAGCGGCCGTCAACATCGTAATTGCGAAACGCGGCGCGCCGAAAGCCAAAAAGTTGTTCAAGTTGCTTCAAGAGCCTTTTGTTGCGAAACTCGTTGATTCCACAGAACTTGAACTCATGAAAAAGGAACTCGGCCAGAAGGAAGAGACCCGCCTCAAAGAACTTGAGGAAAAATATCTCTACTTTGTGATCGATGAGCGTGCGCACACGGTCGATTTGACCGAAAAGGGCCGTGAGATGATCCGCAAACTGCTCAAGGGCGAAGATGTCTTCAATCTGCCCGACCTTTCGACAGCGCTCCACGAGATCGACCAGCGCACAGACCTCCTTCCGAGAGAAAAACTTGTCGAAAAGGAAAAGATTCTGCGCGAGTATTCCGACAAAATGGAAAAAGTTCACGCAATCAAGCAGTTGTTCAAGGCCTATTCCCTTTTCCAGCGCGATGTCGATTATGTGGTTCAGAACGGACAAGTCATTATTGTCGATGAGTTTACCGGAAGATTGATGCATGGCAGACGATGGTCCGATGGACTCCATGAGGCGGTCGAGGCGAAGGAAGGCGTCCGCATCCAAGCGCAAACCCAGACATTGGCCAGAATCACGATTCAGAACTATTTCCGCATGTATGAGAAACTTGCAGGCATGACGGGCACGGCCGCAACCGAAGCCGCTGAATTCTGGGAAATTTACAAACTCGATGTGGTAACCATCCCGACCAACAAGCCTGTTCGCCGCGTGGACTTCCCCGACATCATCTTCAAGACCAAAAAGGAGAAATACGAAGCGGTCATCAACGAGATCGAGAAGTGGCACAAGCAAGGCCGCCCGATTCTCGTGGGCACGACATCGGTCGAGGTCTCCGAGCTACTCTCAAGGTTATTGAGGCGTAGAAGGATACCTCATGAAGTCCTGAACGCCAAGCATCACGAGCGCGAGGCAAAAATCGTCGCAAAAGCCGGACAGTTCGGTGCCGTAACGATAGCAACGAACATGGCGGGACGCGGCACCGACATCAAACTCGGACCCGGCGTCGTCAAAGCCTACGAATATGTGCACGGCGACAAGGCCGAAGAAATTGCTGAACTTCAGCGTCAGGGCAAGCGCATCATCGGACTGCCTGAGTCCGAATCAGTGCTTCCGCACATCGAATGGCTTCTCAGAAAGCATTCGGTCAAATTTAAGTCATTCAATCTCAAGGAGGAAGCCAAGCGTTACGGTGAACTGAAATCGCACCTTACGGAAAGCGGTTCGGTAGCGCTTGTGCTCAACGCATCTGAGGAGCAACTTGCTGAGCTTAAGACGCTTGTTGATAAAATCTTTGAGTTTCCACAGCCTGAATGTGCGATCAACACAAAGAAGCCGCGTCCGGGCATCACATGCCCTATGGACCCGAAGAAATGCATCGCTGAAGGCGTTCCATGCGGCCTTTATGTCATTGGAACTGAAAGACATGAATCAAGACGCATCGATAACCAGCTTCGTGGACGCTCAGGCCGTCAGGGCGATCCCGGCGCTTCAAGGTTCTTCCTGTCGCTCGAAGACGACCTCCTCCGTCTTTTCGGGTCTGACCGTGTGATGGAACTCATGGAACGCTGGGGCAAACAGGACGAGGGTCCGATCGAATCGAAATTGGTTACGAAAGCGCTCGAAACCGCTCAAAAGCGCGTGGAATACCAGAACTTCGAGATTCGCAAACGGTTGCTCGAATACGACGATGTCATGAACCGTCAGCGTGAAGCTATCTATGGACTGCGCAACGAGATACTCGATGGCAAGGATGTCAAAAGCCTGATCCTCGACCAGTATGTCGGGGAGATGCTCGACGAAAAGCTCGAGGCGTATCTGCCGAAAGGAATGCCTCCGAAGGATTGGGACCTGCACGGTCTCGCCAATGACTTGGCCTTCACATTTGCGGCCGATTTCAGTTTCATCGAAGGGATGACCGATCGGAATGAGATCCGGAAGGCCGTTCGCCAACACATTGAGGAGCTTTATGCCGAACGAGAGGAGTGGTTTGGCGAAGAACAGATGCGCGAGATCGAGCGTCGAATCCTGCTTGCAACGCTTGACACCGCATGGCGTGAGCATCTCTATGCCTTAGACCAGCTTAAGGAGACGGCCTACCTCCATGCCTACGCTCAAAAAGACCCGTTGGTCCGCTACAAACAGGAAAGTTACAGGCTTTTTGAGGAGCTTTTGACCCGCATTCGGGACGAGACGGTTCGCCGCCTGTTCAGACTTCGCAGACCTGAGCAGGCTCGACTGCCGCGCAGGATAGCCGAACGGATGGTCGCTTTCAAACCTGCTGCCAGCGCAGCCACAGGCCAACAGGGAGGAGTTGCGCAACAGGGGGCAAGGACAGCGGGAACTGGCGGCGTCAAAGTGCCGCTCACAGGCGTCCCAGCGGACTCCATCACCGGCAAGGGTTCGAGACGGAGCCGTGGAAGGCGCCGCCGCAGAAAACGCCGCTAAACCGAGACTTTTTGACTATCCCATAGGAAAACAAAGAACAATCGACATCCCTGATCGAGAGCGCCGAATTAAGGATCGAAATTGGCACTTTTTGGGTGGAATCTGTCAAAGTCGAGTATCTCCATCGGCAAAAACATCTTACACAAAATCCCTCTTCACAGACAAAATCACCAGTGGACGTCTTGGAAGGTAGGCTGTCGATCACTCGAAAGGCAACGGTTCAAGATAAATTCTGATCATTTTGTGGGTCTTAGGCTCGAACTCCACGAAAACCGCCACTGCTGCAAAAAGTCTATGTCCTTCGAGCCAAACAAGATAGCGCAAAATCAAGCTGTTTTTGCCCAGAAGGCAATAGGAGAAATCCATGCGCCTCAATTTTTTCCGTGTAATACCCTTGTCCCCCAGACGATCGACTATAGCCAACCTGATGTTCGGCTCCAATCTGCGGACAATTCTGTCCAGCGAGTTGACCGTTTTGGCAAGCTTAGGGGTGAATTCATGCCGATGGACGATCTTGTATTTTTTGAAATTGGGGTGGGCGACGAGCACCTCAGCATCACCAAGCCTGTCGATGTGCCTTTGGTGGACACAATCTGCCAGTATTGACAACGCCAAGACGCTCGCCGCAACCACCCCTCGCATCGTGTCCTCTACCTGATCACAATGAGTTTTTGAGTTTTCGAGAATCGATCCGCTTTGAACTTGATGAAGTAGATGCCACTTCTGAGCTTAGATGCGTTCCAAGACAGGGTGTGGACGCCTGCATCGGCCTCGTCGTCAAAGATTCGACTCACAAGGCGACCGGTGGCATCATAGGCCGTTATCTTCACATGCATCCGATTTGGAAGCGAGAACCTCAGCTCGGCATCCTTGCGCACGATCGTCCTGTTGAGGTTGAAAGACAAGACGAATCGGTCATCCTCATTTTTGTCCTCAGCAACCGCTGGATTGAACGAGGTCGTGAACTTGATAGCCCTGCCGGACTCGATCGGGTTTGCAAGTCTATCGAGGTCACCGTCATAGTAGATCTGGATGCCGTCGGTCTCGTCCGGCGATTCGATGCCGACCGTGAAATTCGGTTCACCTGAAAGCTGATAGTATTGGAACACGATCTCGCCGTCGCCGGTTGGCGTCGTGTAATACGCTGGGTCGTAAAGTATCACCTCGAAGGTCTCAAGCGCAGATGGGTCGCCAAAATGTGGAACATCTTTCCACTCGACAATGAAAGCATGGTTGGCGGCATCGTGGTAATAGGCGACCTCACCGCCTCTCAACGGATTCAAGTCGTCCCAAAACGGTGCGATCATCGCTCGAGGTCCGTCCTGATCGGGAATCCCGGAATTGGAGAAATCGCTGGAATTGACACTGCCCATCGCTACCCATCCGTTGGAACAGATAGTTAATTGGGTGTAAGTCTGGCCGTAATACTGGAATGAAAACGGCAGGTTGACCACCTCATTGTCATCGTCGCCCAACGAGATGGATGTCCCGGAACCGCCCGCTGACGGCGCTATCTCGATCCAGTTGAACTCCGGAGCCGACGGATATGACGAGTCGCTGTTCTCGTAAGCGTAATAACCGTAGTTGTCAGGACCCGACGGGTCGCTCCTCAGCTTTTGGCCGATTACCAAAGAGAACTGGGCTGTATCCGCATAGTTTCCGTCGCCTGTGATCACCATTGTGAACTCTGCAACGGTTTCGCGCGGGGTGTTGGGATCCGCCTGCATGACGAATCCGGTGTCGATCAACTGGCTTGCAGCAGGCACATTGCCGATGTCCAATGTGTTGTTGGTGATCGTAACATAAGGACTTGTCGTTGTGAGCGTTGCGACTCCGTTCGTAAGGTCGTCCGTGCCTCTGTTCACCAATGTCATGATCAGAGAGCCTGCTTCGCCCGGATCGAGCACACCGTCGCCATCGCCCACATAGTCGTAAACTTCCAAGTTTCTCAAAGATATGTGGATGCCTTCGAGCGGCACATCCTTCTCGAAGACAAAATCATCGATATGCCAGCCATCTTCAGTCACCGTGAAGTCGCTCGTCGTATGGAATCGGATATAGACCGTCGGTTCACCGATAAAGTCCGAAAGGTCAACAACTTGCTCTGTCCATGCACTTTGTTCGCCGGTGACCGAAAGCAGTTGAGTCCACTCTTTGCTCTCAAGGCTCGTCGATGCCTCCACATAGCCGAAATCCCAACTCTCCTCAAACGAATAGGTGTGCCAGAACCTTATTCGTGCAAAATAGGCATCGGACAGATCAAGGGGTTCTTGAAGCGTCAGGTAGGCGTCCATGTTGTTGGGATAATCGCCGCCCGGAGATTCGGTCACGCTGTTGCTCCCGGAATGCGAAGCCTCAGATGTCACCGACCATGTGGGTGTCCCTGTCGCAGCCCAATCTCCAAGTCCGTCCTCAAAACCTTCGGAATACCACTCGAAATACATAGGTTCACCGATCTGGATGGATATGGTATCCCATTTTTCAAAGGTGCCCATCGAATCCTCGCCGGTTATGTGGATGTAGAAATCACCGCTCAGTCCGCTTCTCCAAGCGGAATCGACGAAGAACTCAAATCCATCGCCCAGCGATGTGTCCTGAGAAGGGACATCGCCATAGTTCGAGATGGCGTCGGTGATGGTGATAAGTTGCTCGTCTGTGGAGAGTTCGACGACTACCGAGTGGGCGTCAGCCCCGAGATTCCGAACCGGCAAAATCATGGAGACCGTCTCGCCCGGATCCGGTCGGCCGTTGTTGTTTCCGGACCCGTCATCAAATTGTGCGGCCAATGTCCTGATGAACGCACGGTCTAAACTGGGAGTCGCTTCCACCGCTTTCAAAGCGTTCAATCTCCCCCATCCATAGTCGTTGTTGGGATAAGGTGCTCCTGCGGAAGGATAGTCCACCGCATAGTTTGTCAGAATCGAATACACCGTCTCATAGTCGAGTCCCGGATTCTTCTCAAACATCAATGCGATGGTGGCGGTTACATGCGGTGTAGCCATCGAAGTGCCGTCCCATGAGTCATATCCTCCGCCCGGAGTTGAAGACCTAACGCTGACGCCCGGCGCAGAGATGTCAGGCTTTATGTAGTTCCAATCGTTTCTGCTCCAATACTGTTGGTCATTCCAGGGATTTTGAGAAGGCGCTGGACCTCTCGAACTGAAGTAGGCGATGTCGTCGTTCGAGGCAGTAGCACCTACACTTATCACAGTCGGATAGTTGCCCGGAATGCCGGCCGTTTCGCTCGACGGCCCCGAGTTGCCGCTTGCGAACACAGGCACTATGTCGAACTGGCGCCACTGTAAAACAGGATTCCAATAGGTCAAATTCGTCCTATCGGTGCTGCCCCATGAGTTAGACACAACCACGATGTTGACGCCGGAGTCGGCTTTGAGTTCGATGAACCACTGAAAACATGCTAAAACCCACTGGTCTTCGCCGGTTCCGCTTGCATCGAACCCCTTCGCTGAAACTATCTGCGCATTGTAAGCTATCCCGATGTCCTCAGTGAATGGGCCAGGGCCATCGCCGCCCGCAAGCGTGCCGGAGACATGTGTGCCGTGACCGTGATCGTCGTAGGGATTCGTTCGTCCGTTGACACCGTCGAAAAAGAAGCCGGAGAAGTTGCCCGCAAGCGCTGGATGTGATGGGTCGATCCCTGTGTCCAGCACGCCGACGATAACGCCGTCGCCTGAAAGCCCGTATTGATACCAGACTGAATCCGCTTTGATCTTCGAGACATTCCACTCAACGGTCTTTGTTTTGGTAATATCCGTCCGCGATGGCTGTCCGCCCAAAATCCGCGTTTTTCGGGATATGTCTATGAATGCGACGCCTTTGATTTCAGCGAGTTCTCTGATAATTGGAGGTGTAACCTTCGCATAGATCAGGTTGACGAACCAAAACGGCTTCAGTTCCATGACGCCGTCCTTGTGCGCCTGTAGGAATTCGAGCACAGGCCGCTGTGTCCTTGACGCTAAGTCTCTTAGATATTGAGCCTTAGCATGATAGTTCCCTTTACCGAAACCCGAAAGGTCGCCTTGCTCCTCCATCCATATCAGGACGCCTATATGCTGATTATTGCCTGCTGACTCCATCGCTTTGATCAGATCGTCGCTTAGTTTTGCTTCCGCACTCAACCCTTTCACAAAGGCAAGCGCAATTGCTGTTATCATTAAGGAACGAAACATAAAGAACCTCCTTGAATTTGAATGACTTTCTCTCACTCCCATTCAGAATTTTTGAATGGATCAAAACCCGCAAATGATAACGCAAACCCCTTAAATCTCAAAATTTGCGTATATTCAACGGATTCCGCAAAACCCCTTGTCAAGGAACGGACAACGATGAACCCGTTCGGACAAGCCCCGTTCCTCCGCTTGTGGCGGTGGCACAAGATCTCAAAGCACAAATTGATTTCACAGAAGCTGACCTTGAAGGCGCCGATTTTACGGGTGCCGACCTGCGTCCTAAAGCTATCTTTCGGGAGGCCAACCTTAGAAATGCGAAATTCGTCGGTGCGACTTTCGGCGAGGTCGATTTCACGGATGCGGACATCGAAGGCGCTGATTTCACAGATGTCGCACTGACTCCAGGACGATGCATCAGACTTCATCGTGCCAAAAATTGGGACAAAATCGTGGTCCAAAACCCCGAGACATGGAAGGAACTGCTTGAAAATCACAGAGATGAACTTAACAGAGTTTCGGAAGACGAAAGGCGGATTCTCCGAAAATTTGTCAACTTCTGCATGGCGAAGGCGGGACAGGTCAGATAAAA
>QNDP01000055.1 GCA_003645975.1 Candidatus Hydrothermota bacterium
AAATGTGCTGGGGGTCCCTTCGGGGACCCCCTTTTTATTTCGGGAATGCGGGGTGATACCAATACCGATTACACATTAACTTTATGAATTTTCAGATGGTAAACTTTTTTATTGCGCTATTTCGGAAATTTTCTTAAAGGATGATTTGAAAACAGTTTTGGTATAATTTGTCAAGACATGGCTATTTCGACCTCTCGGCATACAATTCCTGTCTTAAAGGAGAGTTAAAATAATGCCGCACAACGAAATCAAGTTCGACGATGCAAGGAGGTAAGGTCATGCGTTACACGGTGATAGTGGCATTGATGTTGGCTGTGGGCGCCGCCGATCTTGCGGCGCAGGAGTTTAACGCACCGCTTGTGCTGGTCAAAAAGGCCGATTCCTGTCGCGTGGTAACCGCTGGCGGTGGGTTCACCGTCCACGAGGTCATCCATCCCAAAAACGACAGCGTCAATCCGGGCTTCAGCATCGCCAAAGTCCTGCTTGGACCAGGCAAATCCACTGTCCCGCATAGACTTAAAACCAGTGCGCAGGTCTATTACATCCTCAAAGGCAAAGGAATTCTGCATGTCGAGGACACATCGTTCGTGATAGAGCCGGGCGACGCCATCTACATCGCACCGGGATTGTTCCAGTGGGCTGAGAACACAGGCAAGACGGATCTCGAATTCATCTGTGTGGTATCACCGCCATGGCGTGCCTACGACGAAGAGGTCATCGAACCGAAGAAGTAGGCATGTAATCGACGGGGATGCAGTCGGTTGCAGACGAGGCGCTGTGGCCACTGCATCTCTCTGTCTCAGCCAGACTTCAGCCACTCCGCATCCCAGCAGCAAGATGAAAATTTTAGACCATAAATTCAAGTAAATTTGGCAAAAATTGGGCTATCACCTATAATCAAAAGCACTTTTTGATGGCATAAGATTCCGAAGATGAACAGGATTCCGAAATTTGGATTTGGAGGTGAAACGAAGTGGAGCTTTTTAAGCAGGAAGGGTTTGGATTTCGGGGCGAGACGCTTGCAGCTCGTATGTCGCCCCTTAATTTTGATGAATTCGTTGGTCAAGAGCATATCGTTGGAAAAAACAAACCTTTGCGAAGATTGATCGAACAAGGAAGACTTTTATCCGCAATATTTTTTGGCCCTCCGGGAACTGGAAAGACATCCCTCGCCAAGATCATTGCAAGGATGACCTCTCGGCCGTTCATGGCCTTCAATGCGGCGGAATCGACGCCGAAGGCGCTCCGAGAGGCCGTGAGGACGGCGGAAAGCAGGAGGGCCGTCCTGTTCGTCGATGAGATCCACAGATTTAACCGCTTGCAGCAGGATCTCCTTCTGCCTGCGGTCGAGCGCGGAAGGTTTACTTTTTTGGGTTCAACCGTCCACAACCCGTTTTTTGCGCTCTCGAAGGCGCTCCTTTCGAGGACACTTTTGTTTGAGTTTAAACCTTTGAGTGAAAACGACATTTTGAAAATCCTCGAAAATGCGCTCCGCTCGGAGCGCGGACTTGCGTCCATGAATCTTGAGGTCGAGGACGGCGTTCTGGAAGCCATCGCAAAAGTTGCGGACGGCGACGCACGAAGGGCGCTGAATTACCTTGAGTTGTTGGCAACATCGGTCGGCGAAGGCGGCACTATCACGATCAGATTGTTGGAGGAGACGCTCGGTGTGAGACATTTTATCTTTGATAAGTCGGGCGACGAGCACTACGACATGATCTCCGCATTCATCAAATCGATACGCGGGAGCGACCCGGATGCCGCTATGTATTGGTTTGTCAGGTTGATAGAGGCCGGTGAAGATCCTCGTTATATCCTGCGTCGAATTTTGGTTCATGCCGCTGAGGACATCGGACTCGCCGATCCGAACGCACTGATCGTCGCTGCATCCGCACTGACGGCGTTCGAGATGGTCGGTCGGCCCGAAGGCGACCTTATCATTGCAGAAGCTGTGCTCTATCTTGCCACAGCGCCGAAATCGAACACCGTTCTGCGTGCGCTTGCAGCCGCTCGGAAGGCGGTCAAATCGCTTCCGGCTTACGAAGTGCCTTCCCATCTACGCGATTCGCACTATGCGGGCGCCAAAAAGCTGGGGCGTGGCGTCGGCTACATCTATCCTCACGGCAAGCCGCATGTCGAACAAGACTATCTGCCAAAAGAACTTATCGGAATCAAGATCTTTGACCCTCGTCCTATCGGTTACGAGCGGCTCATCATCGAGAGGTTCAAAGAGTTTTTGAAATCTCGGGAGGCGAAACGCAATGAGACAGAAGTTGATAGTCGAAAACTTTAGGGCTTTTGAGCATTTGGAGATCGAACTTGCGCCGCTGACCATCCTTCTCGGCGCAAACTCAGCAGGAAAATCTACTGTAATTCAAGCACTTAGATTGGCAAACAGAGTGGCCAAATTGATAGAGATTGAAAAACGGAAAAGGGGAGAGTTTTCAGCAAGCGGCGCACTCATTGATGATATGGACTTTTATCGACTTTTGAACAGAAAAGCCGAGACCAAAGAATTCGTCCTTAAGTTTCCATGCCAGAAGTGCAAAGATGAATCGGCTCAATTGGAGATAAAATTCGTCCCTGACAGCGCAATTTGGTCTTTTTCTGAAAATTTTGAAGATTTTGAGGGGCAAAAACTTCTGGCAATTCTATCCGACACTTACTACCTTTCGCCGGTTAGACTGCCAGTTGCGTATCAGAAGGTTGTTGACATCAAAACGCTTCCGTCATGGATCGGTTCGAGAGGTGGGCAGTTGATCGATTTCGTTGTCATGGAGATGCTTGAGGCGGTTGCTGAGGAACGGCAAGACCATGTTCTGGCCAAATTCAACCGATTTCTGCAAAGGTTCGACATCCCAATGAGATACAAGTTGGAACTCAAACGGGACAAGGCGGGGGGGACAACGCAGGCATCGATTTTGGTCATCGAAAACGGTGAGGCCGTGAACCTTGCGGATGCCGGCTTTGGCCTGACACAACTTGCAAATGTGGCCATCGGTGTGCTCGGTGTGTCCGAAAACGGCGATAAACCCTCGCTGATCTTGCTCGAGGAGCCTGAGACGCATCTACATCCCAGATTTATCGCATTCTTGGCCGACCTCTTTGTCCACAGCGCAACTCTTGGCAACTTTGTAGTCGTCGAAACACACAGCGAACACTTGCTGATCCGCACAAGAAGGCGAGTTGCCGAAGGCCTCATCAAACCTGAAGATGTGGCGGTCTATTTCTTTGAACGCAAAGGAGATGATTTCACAGTCAGATCGATCAAAATCGACGAAAACGGACAACTTTCGGACGATTTTCCAGCGGATTTCTTTGCACAGGACTATCTTGACATCGTCAAAATTTCGGAGGCCGTGCGCAGGAGGATGCAGAATGCCGACGATGACGGTTGATACATGGGTCATCGCAAAGTCGGTTGAGAAAGAGTTCAGCGAATATCTCAAGAGATTGGAAGCCGAAGCATTGCTGAATTTGTTGGCTACCAGAGAAAGGTGGAAGATTGCCGTTGATGGCAAGGGAGTTATGGAAAAGGAATTCCGAAAATATTTGAGAAAAAACAGGGATAGGCAAAAGTGGTGGAAATGGATGATGGACGACAGGAAAATTCAAAAATTTTACCCTTCCAAATCGCAACAGGGGCCTTACCCTGAGCGCAATTTGAGCGAGGCGGACAAGGCGGCACTCGATGTCGCCGCACTTGCTGACACGAAAATACTTGTAACCGAAGATTCAGACTTTTTTACTGACAGGACTTTAAAAGATCCACATCCTGTGGTCGTTCAACGGGGCGTTATCTTTCAAAAGGTCAATCAAGCCCTGAATATCTTAATCAAGGAGGACAACAGATGGCGCAATTCATTGTGGTTTTGAGTGCTTTAATCATTGGATTGGCTGTCGGCAGTGTCTTGGGATTCCTTCTCTTCAAAAATAGTTATCTTCAAAGAAAGAGGGAAGCGGAGCGCTCGGCGGATCAGATAATCGAGGACGCCAGACGTGAGGCACAGAACATAAAACGCGCAGCGGAAATTCAAGCAAAAGATTACTGGTTCAAGGAAAGAAGGAAATTTGAGCGTGAGACTCAGGAAGAGCGCAAAAAGCTGGAACAAGAGCGGAAGTCTTTGGAAGAAAAGGAAATCCAACTGTCAAAGAAACTGGAATCTGTCCAGAGGAAGGAACGGGAACTTTCGACCCTTGAGCGTGAGCTTAAGGAGCGCGAGCGAACTCTACATGCAAAGGAAACTCGGCTGGACGAACTTATAACACAGCAGACCCAGAAACTTGAGGAGGTGGCTCGGCTTACGCGTGAGGAGGCGCGCGCGGAACTGATGAAGAGCATTGAGGCGCAGGCAAAATATGAGGCAGCACAGTTGATTTACAAGATCCGAGAGGAGGCACGTGCTCGTGCAGAACGGGAGGCAAAAGAGATAATCGCAGATGCCATCCAAAGATGTGCCGCCTCACACACGGCGGAGACCGCGGTAACGGTCGTGCCACTCCCGTCAGATGAGATGAAAGGCCGAATTATCGGGCGTGAAGGCCGAAACATCCGTGCATTTGAAGCTGTGACCGGCGTCGAGGTCATCATCGACGATACACCTGAAGCCGTTACGATCTCCTCATTTGACCCTGTCAAACGCGAAATCGCACGGTTGGCGCTCGAAAGGCTTATTCAGGACGGACGGATACACCCTGCCCGCATCGAGGAGGTCGTCGCTCGTGTGAAAAGTGAGTTCAACGACTATGTCAGGATGATCGGCGAGGAGAGCGTCTTGGAACTCGGAATCGGCGGCATTCACCCCGAACTGCTTCTGATCATCGGCAAGATGAAGTTCAGGACGAGCTACGGGCAGAATCTGCTGCAGCATTCCAAAGAGGTCGCAAGATTGGCTGCGATAATGGCCGGTGAGTTGAATCTGAGTGTTGATCTTGCCAAACGCGCCGGACTTCTGCACGACATCGGCAAGACCGCCGACCAACAGGAAGGCCCACATGCCTTGATCGGCGCACAACTCGCCAAGCGATACGGAGAAAACGAGATAGTGGTCAACGCCATAGCAGCACATCACGGTGATGTCGAACCGAAATCGGTCATTGCGGTGATCGTGGCCGCCGCAGACGCCATATCAGGCGCACGGCCGGGCGCACGGCGCGAAAGCCTCGAAGCCTACATCAAACGGATCGAAAAACTTGAGGACATAGCCATCGGATACCCCGGTGTCGAACGGGCTTACGCCATCCAAGCAGGACGCGAACTGCGCGTGGTCGTCGATGCCGAACATATCAACGACATTCAGGCGTTTGAACTGGCCAGAGAAATAGCGAAAAGGATCGAGGATGAACTTGAATATCCCGGCCAGATCAAGGTCACGGTGATCCGCGAAACGCGGGCGGTCGAGTTCGCCAAGTAATTACACCTCAGTCTCTTTCGTGACATCAGAGTAGATCGAATCGATGAGTTTGAGTTCATTTTGACTCAAAGGAGCTGCTTCGGCGGCTTTTACATTCTCCTCCAATTGCTTGACGCTTTTGGCTCCAGGGATCACCGTGGAAATCAACGGGTTGCTGAGGACAAATCTGATGGCGATCTGAGCCAAGGTGAAACCAGAATTTTTGAACGCATTCTTAAGCTTATCGGCAACAATGACATATCGCTCCATCCTTTTGCGGTCGAAGTTCCTTCGGAAGTCGGTTTCAGAAAATTTCGATTCCGTCGAATACTTGCCGGTCAGAAATCCGTAGGCCAATGGCGTTCTGACTATTATGCCGATGCCCCTCTTGTGCGCCTCCGGGATGGCGAAACCGCCGTGCTCTCGGTCCAAGATGTTATAAACGAGCTGCAAAGTCTGGGCGCCGCGCTCCATAGCGACACGGGCGTCCTCGCTGTGGCTGACCGAGACTCCCCAGAATCGAATAACGCCCTGAGCCTTAAGCGATTCCAAGACATCAATGACCCTGTCATCCTTGAGGACTTCGAACTCGGGATTGTGCAACTGATAGATGTCCACATAGTCGGTTCTTAGCCGTTTCAGGCTCTGTTCTATCGCAAATTTGATGTAATCCGGATCGAAGTTGTGCTTGACCTTTTCGCCGTGATAAAAGTCCCAACCGACCTTTGTCGCTATGATCACCTTGTCCCGCACATCGCTGAGAACCTCTCCTATGAAAGTCTCGCTCTTTCCGCGTCCGTAGATGTCGGCGGTGTCGAAGAAGTTGATTCCGAGTTCAAAAGCGCGCCTTATGACCTCGCGCGCCTCGTCAGGCTCCACATGGCCGTAAGCGCCGCCAAGCGACCATGTGCCGAGCCCGATCTCTGTTACTTCCAACCCGGTGCTCCCCAATTTCCTTTTCCTTAACCCTTTCATGGCTTTGTAATTATACCAAATCCCGTTGCACTTCCGCAAAATCGGCCTAATCTCCGATTTTCATCGAAGTTCTGTTGGACGAAGTGCGTGGTCTGTGAATCTTAGGTCTCAAAAGAGGGGTGAAGCGGTTTCTCGATAAAACCGCCGCCGAGCAGGAGGTCTTGCTCGTAAAAGGCCGCAATTTGACCCGGCGTCGGTGCCCACTGCGGTTCGTCGAACACCACAAAAGCGTTGTTCGACCCCTCAAGTTCGACATGGGCAGGGGCGGGTCGATGGAGTTGTCGGATCTTGACGAGTGCATGAAACCTCGTCCGTCTTGGCTCAACGATCCAGTTGATGTCTTTGACCCTCATAGCCTTGAAGTGTGCATCCCGTCCAAGCCTGACGATGTTCTTCTCAGGGTCAAGTTTCACGATATAGGCGCGCTGCCCCAGCGCAACGCCGAGTCCGCGCCTCTGCCCAAGTGTATAGTAATGAACACCTTTGTGGACACCGATCGGGCGTCCGTCCTCGTCCAAAATCTGACCTTCGCGGTCGCCGATGTGCATCCGCAAAAATTCTTCAAGTGTCGTGCCCTTCAGGAAGCAGACATCTTGAGATTCCTTTGGGACTTCTCCGAAAAACCCATGTCTTTTTGCGATCTCGATCACCTGAGCCTTTGTCAACTCGCCGAGCGGTGCAACCATCTTCGCGACAAGGTCTTTCGGGACGAGCGCAAGGAAATAACTTTGGTCTTTGGACTTATCGATTGCGCGAAAGATTCTGCCCGATTTTATCCGAACATAATGGCCTGTGGCGATAAACTGGGCTGAGAACCGCACAGCTATCTCGTTGAGTTTTAACAACTTCAGCCTTGCATTGCACAATGCGCATGGGTTCGGCGTCCTTCCATGTCGATATTCGTTCACAAAATAGTAGATTATGAGCCGCCTAAACTCATCCCTTGCCTCAACTGTAACAGTCTGGATTCCAATGAGTTGAGCGACATGTTCCACCATGTCCTGTTTCGATTCGACGAAAATCAGATGCACTCCGATGACCTCGAAACCCTGATTCTTCAGGAGCCATGCGGCGACAGCGCTATCGACGCCGCCGGACAACCCAATGACCACCTTTGGGTGGCGAATTTCCGAACTTCTCATTCCAAAATCTCCTCAAAAGTCCGAGATTTTTTGCGTCCCAATCGTCCAATTTTGGTGTCTCAATGATCTTCGGGACA
>QNDP01000056.1 GCA_003645975.1 Candidatus Hydrothermota bacterium
AGAACTCGACTTCGTCGCCCGGTGCGGTGTGCTCCGGAAAGCTTGGGATCAGCTCCATGAGGCCACGCACGACGATCGTTCCGAAATCGCTGAGCCCTTCTGCGAACATCCCCCAGAACATGCCCATGTCGATGGCATTGTTCCATTTCGTGTGTGTAAATGGGTCTGACGGGCCTACGAAAGCGACGCCGCCGCTCGGATTCGATGGCGTTCCAGCCCGAATCCATGTCTCGCCGAAGCATGGATCGGTCGGCGATGCGAAGTTGCCCGTGCCGCAGCTTATGCTGAACATGACCGGCAGTTTGAACCCATTTTGGAGCATCTGGATGTGCGTCGTGTAAAACACAGGATAGACCCATCCTCCAGAGTTTGACCAACCGCGATAGTTGACCAGCCCGACGCCGCTGTTGATCGAGTTCACGATGTCCGTGAAGGTTCCACCCTGATTGATGTTCCAGAAGACGGTATCGACCTCAAATCCTTGAGCCAGAAGGTCGTCCCTGATGCGGAGCTTGGTAAGTTTGGTCGTGTTGACCGTGTCCGTTCGGATATACACCCCGGCGACAAGTAGCGCACGCCTCAGCCAATCCGTCCCGTCCCTCAACGGATCCGTTTCGTATGCGATGGTTTTCATCACAACGGTTTGGAGTTCCTGCCTCGAATCGACGGCAAGCCGCCCGACCATGACCTCCGGCAGATAATCGTCGCCCTCAAGCATTCCGTAATAGGCATCATCAGGTGCATCCTCATAGGTGAAATACGGAAATGTGCCGAACGGCATGTAGTTGTCGCCGACGAGCAACACGAAATCTGGCGGAAGTTCCCAAGTCCGATATGCGTCCAAGATGTAATTTCGGATGTCTTCGGGCATAGGGTTCGGTGAGATCTCCGAAAGTCTGACCACCCGCACATGATACCCGGTTCTCCTGCGCCATTCAGCGAGCGGTTCGATCTCCGAAGCAAGACTGTCGTGAACGATGATCAGGTAGCCGCCCCTTCGCACATCCCGAATCTCCGGTTCGACCTGTTTGAAGTTCAGGATCAAAGACTTGTAAAGTGGCAGGAAGGTGGCGGACACGGGTCGGCTGTCATCGACGAGGAATCGACCGCCTTTGGAACGGAATCGAATGATGCCTTTGGTGTAAAGCCATCCGTTGCGGTAGGGCTTGAGTGAGAATGCGACCACACGAAAGTCTCTGAAAACCATAGGGACGGTCAGTTCAAAAACTGGGCGTTCGGCTTTGGCTGAGTTGCACTTAATCGAATCGGTCGGGATGAGTTCTGGATTTTGCAATCCACCTGTCGGGACGGCGAGCAGCCCGCCGATTCGGATGGGTTCATCGATGGCTTGGGTTATCTCAAACCTCAATTCCACCGCCTGTTTGTTCTGTCTAATCGATTCAATTTGAACATATTGATTTGGACCAAAATGGACTAAAAGGGCGACAAAGAGGGCAAAATTTACCATGAGAAGCCTCCGATTTTTGTCAGTTTCCAAAAGAAGGCAATCAACTTGACTCCATAGCGAGGTAATGCGAAAGCATATCCCGGATTGTCCTTTTGACGCCTTTGGCGAACACAGGCCCGAACTCCCTTTCGATCAAGGCGCCGATATGCTCTATGAGCATATCCCAATGAGTAAAATCATCTTCAACACGCATGTCTTTTATCAGCGGGGCAAGCCTGTTCAAAAGTTTCGGTCCGACACTTTTTCTCAGAAATGCGATTATGTCGCTTTTCAGCCGAGCGAGGTTTTGCTCCGAGAGGAGCGGAGGTTGTTCGAGTCCGAGCATGGCGGCCTGCTGGAAATCGATGAATCGGACAAATTGGAGTTCCATGTCCTCAATTTTTCTTATTGCGGCCGGCAGTTCTTCTTGAGATGCAAAAACCGTGAACAGGATGCCGTTTTCCAACTTTTTGACCAGTCCGACGCCCTGCTCGAAAACAAACAGGAAACCCGGCTCCCTATCGCCTCTTGCTTGAAAGAAGCGTGAGACGACATTTGTAACAGTTGCCAGCTTTTCGAGTTCAAATTTGTCCACATTACACTGGTTCCAAGACGCTATAAATTTGCCTTTTGAGTCAAAAACAGCCACGCCTTGTAAAATGTCTCTGATGGATTCGATTACATCCTCTATATTCATGGCGTCATCCCCTTCTTTTTCAGCAATGACGAAAGAAACCCTCTCAACGGTATAACATTTGACGAACCTGACAGGATGATCGCAACGATGATCTTTTGAGAGTCATGGATTCCACTTCCTATCATCAGCTTAAACTCTTTGCCTGTGTAATAGATGACTTCCTTTATGGCTCCCATGTTGAGGATGTTTTGACTGGCCTCCGCCGTCTTCATGATTGTCGAGACCACGCCGACGAACGACTGGACATCTATTCCATCCGAGAATTTTTGCAAAACTTTTTTGTTCTCGTCTAAAACGAGCAATCCACGGGCATCAATGACGATCTTCATTTTTTCAAACTCTGACGCTTTGAACATCGTTCTCAACCTCTTTTCTTTGGCAAAATCCAGTTAAGAAAAATTCCGACGATGCCAGCTACGGCCAGAGTGTTAAGTGGGATACCGAAAATGACTATGTCCGTTTCGCCCAGCCCTATTCCAAGCATAAGCGCTGTTATGAAAAGGTTGCGCGGATGCTGCATATCGACCCTGTTTGCTATCAACACATTTATGCCGATAGATGCCACAAAACCGAACATGTAAATCATGAGACCGCCTATGACCGCTGCCGGAAATGCGTAGATGGCCCGAGAAAGCGGGCCGAGAGATGAGACAACCAAAGAAATGATCGCTGCGATCAGCACATAGATCGGCCTGTATTCCCTCATCAGAAGGTAAGTCCCGGTTCCTTGACTGTAAGTTGTGAGTCCCCAGACGCCTAAGAAGCCTGAGACTATGTTGCCTATCCCGTTGCCCAGCAAAGTCCTGTCGAGACCGGGTTTGAAATAATAGGGTCGGTCGGCGACATTCGATATGGCAAAGACATCTCCGATATGCTCAAGTAAAGGAGCTAAAACGCCTATCATTATGATCCCCACTAACTTAACTGTGAACTTCGGCATCACCAATCTTGGAATTAGAAACGGTTCCAGATGTTCGGGTGGTGTTACCGCCTTCGGGACAAGTTCACTCGGAAAGAGTAGAGCAACGATCCATCCGAACACGATGCCGATAATCACTGCGTATTTTCGCAATTTCGGAACAAAGAAGTAGATAAGAATGACGGGCGCCATCGTGGCTGTTGCCACAAATTTGTTCGTCTCGGCCAGAATCACGCCGCTCCTGACAAGCGAGGCGCCTATCAGGATGATGATGTTTCCAGCGACTATCGGCGGAAAGAGCTGCATGACTTTGTAAAGACCTATCCGCTTGATCCAGATCGAGATCAGGACATAGAAGATTCCGCCGAGAATCGCAGCAGCGGCAAGTTCTGGCGGCGGTATCGGCTGTGTGCCAACCCGTTCCGTGATAAGCGATAGGAAGGCCAGCGAAGGCCCTAAAAACAGGGGCACTTCCTTCCTCGTTATGAGGTAGAAAATCAGGGTCCCGATTCCCGCCCCGAAAAGCAGCACATGGACATGCACCTTCGTCAGGTTGCTCATCACTATGACGCCGGTCAATATCACAAGGAAAAATTGGATGCCGAGAACAAGGTCTCTAAGTCTTAGCATGGTTTTTCCTTTCGTTTCAAAGACTTTTAGGTTCATCTCACTGGCTTCAAGTTTGATGGGTCGGAGACATAACGCTTAAGTTCCTCAATTGCAACGCCTCCGAGCAAAATCAGCGCTACAAGGTTCGGCAGCGCCATGAACCCGTTGAACACATCGGAGATGTTCCAGACCATTTGGAGACTTGCGACGGCTCCGACTACTATGAGCACAACCCACAGAAGTTTGTAATAAAAAATGACCTTTGGATGCGGAATCAGATATTCGATTCCCTTCTCGCCGTAAAAATACCAGCCTATCAAGGTCGAATAGGCGAACAGGGCAAGGCTAAGGCTGACAAGGACTTGTCCGTATTTTGACAGGTGTTGAGCGAACGATTGGGCGGTGAGCGGTGCGCCGTCGAGCCCGCTGGAATACAGGCCGCTGACAACAATCACGAGTGCGGTCATCGTGCATATCACAATCGTGTCGATGAACGGGCCGAGCATGGCGACAAGTCCTTCTCTTGCTGGAAGATTCGTCTTTGCGGCGGAATGTGCCATAGGAGCGGTTCCGAGTCCCGCCTCATTGGAGAACACGCCGCGGGCGAACCCCATGCGCATGGTGTAGAGGACAAAACTGCCCAAAATCGCGCCTCTTGCGGCCTCACCGGTGAATGCGCTGCGGAAAATCAGGGCGATGGCGCCGGGCAGTTTGTGGTAGTTCAGAGCTAAAACTGTCAGAGCACCAAGCGCATATAACACACTCATTGTCGGAGTGAGGCGCGACGCAACGCTCGCTATCCTCTTGATGCCGCCGATGATCACCAAGCCGGTTAAAAAGGCAAGAATCAAGCCGATGACAAGCCTGACCGTAAAAAGTCCGCTTTTCGCAGCGTTTGAACCGAGAATCAGGTTGCTAAGTGCGTCCGCTACGGAATTGGCCTGAACCATGTTGCCTATACCAAAAGCCGCTATCGCAGTGCTGAGCGCGAAGAAGACCGCAAGCCATTTGAAGTTCCAGCCGTATTTCTCCCGAATTCCGAGTTCGATGTAATACATCGGCCCGCCTTTGACCGAATCTTTGGTGACCTTGCGGTATTTCACTGCGAGCGTGGCGGATGTGAACTTGACAGCCATCCCGAAAAGTGCGGAAATCCACATCCAAAACACAGCACCGGGACCACCTGCGGCTATTGCAGTTGCGACACCGGCGATATTGCCAGTTCCGATTGTCGCAGATAGTGCGGTCGAAAGTGCTTGGAAATGAGTGATATGTCCTTTGTGATCCGGACGGTCGAAACGGCCGCTTATCAGATGGAACGCATGTTTGAACCAGCGGAGTTGGACGAGTCCGCTCCTGATAGTCAGATAAATGCCTGTGGTCAATATAGCGAGGATCAACGGAATGCCCCAAATGACATTGGAAACGCTTTTTACGATGGTATTCAAAGCTGCTATCATCCCATCGACCCCTGTTTTGAGGTGGAATTATAAGGTAGGGAAGCACATTTTTTGTTCCTGTCTCCATCGCGCGCATTTTATGAAACATTTTGTGCTACAATCCTCAAGTTTGAAATCGGCACCTTTGCGTTCCAATATGCGGATGAGGAACCCCTGCTGTTGACGCATATCTGTGCCAAAGGTATAATTTATGCGCATTTTGAAAAGGGCCGTTAGCTCAGGTGGTAGAGCACCTGATTTTTAATCAGGGGGTCGCAGGTTCGAGTCCTGCACGGCCCATTTTTTATTCCACCACCTTCCATCTGAACACACCCAAAAAACACCGATTGCTCGGAACAGGCCGCCATGTCGGATCGGGATGTTCAAGCAGCCACTTGATTTTGATGAACTTGAAGATTCCCTCGCTTTCATCGTCGGGACCTGTGTGATAGGCCAGATACCATCCGTCAGTTCGTTTGACCATGATCATCAGGTGATAGGGCATTCGACTTTCAGGGTGGTAAAAGGCCAGTAGGTCGCCGTTTGACGCACATCTCACATTGCGGCAAACCCTTACAAGGTTGTAACGGATCAACGCCTCAGCCGTTGCCGAAACGGCAAACTCATCCTCTATCTTGCATCGCAACGGATTCGGTGAGGTGCGGAAAATTTTTGTCCCAAGCAGCGGGACATTCGGGTAGTAGAAACTCCGCATGTCTTTGAGATCGTTAGGGATCGGGATTCCATGTTTTTTGCGCCAAAACAGATCGTGCCTCTTCAAGGCCTCCCGATAGCAGTAAATCACGAATTCGGAACAACTATGGACGTTTGGAACGCCATGCGACGCCGCATGACTTGCGATCAAGGTAAACCATCTCAGGAAGTTCCTTCTTTCGGCCTCACTTTTGAACTCGGCCACATCGGGAAAACCGTCCAGATCCCTGTCAAAGCAAGCGACCTCTTGTGCATCAGCAAGGCCTTCTCCAATAGCGTTCTGTGGCAATGGAACCGAGAGCAAGTAGATGAAGAGGAACGAACTTAAAGGTGAGATATTACGGAAGTCGAGATGAATCAATCCCCTCACCTTCGACCACAGCTTTCAACATGGCGAAATCTCGTCTGGCCGAATCCATGAGTCTCGGGTTCCGCAGGACTGCCGCCGGATGGTAGGTTACTATGAGCTTAGCCCCGTAGCGTGTTTCGTGAACTTTCATCCTCATCTGCGACAAAGGGATCTGCTTTCCGAGCAGGAAAACAGCAGCGAAACGCCCCAAAGCACAGAGGACTTTGGGCTGGATGATCTTGATCTGGGAGTCGAGGTAAGGACTACACGCAGCTATCTCGTCTTGGCGAGGGTCTCGGTTCTGAGGCGGACGGCACTTGAGGACATTGGCGATATAAACCTGCTCCCTCGTGTAGCCTATCTCCTCAAGCAATTTTGTGAGCAGTTTGCCAGCGCGTCCGACAAACGGAATCCCTTGCTTGTCCTCCTCGCCGCCCGGAGCCTCGCCGACAAACATGATTTCTGCATACGGATTTCCGGCTCCGAAAACATAATTCCTTTTCGTCTTATACAGCCGACATTTTTGACACCTAAAGACTTCCTGCCTCAGTCTTTCGAGCAATTCCGCCTTGTCGGCCTGTCCCTCAGCCAAAATTGCTTCTTCGATGCCGAGCTCCTCTGAGAGCCACACCAATTGCCGTCCCTTTTTCACTTAGCCCCCTCTGAGCGCTTCTTTTCGGTTTTATACCAATATTCGATTTCGCCCTTGACCAACTTTCTCAAAGCTATGACGATGGGCTTCCTTTCGAGCTTAACCTTCCGCCTGCTAAGTTCACGCGCATATCTCGATGCCACGACAATGGCTTCATATTTGTTCTTGTAGCGGTTCCAGATCTCCTTCATTTCGACCAATTCAGCCATCTTATCGCCTCCCCATGATTTTGCGGTGGCAAATTATATTGGCTCAATGGAGCGATTAAAACGGGGGTCAGGAGGGATTAAGCTTCGGTCTTGTCCCGCCATATCAACCTCATGAAAAGCCAAGCGAGGATAACAAAGACCAAAGCCGAGCCAAGATCGCCTAAATTCAAAGCTCTTAGGAGTTCGGTTTTGGCGCCGCTTGCGACGAAGATGGCGACAACGATCCCCATGATCGCATCCCCGGCTACCAAACCGGACGCAGCAAGGATACCCGATTCGTTTCTCCTGATTTTGGACAGCAGTCCGCCGACGAGCACCGTCGCAGAGAGTTCGATCGGCAGGTAAAGCCCGACTGCAAACGGGAGCGATCTGACGCCGAGCAGTTCCACCGTGATGGCAGCCTGCGCGCCGACGAACACCAGTGTCCAGGGCAGCGTTCCTTTCAA
>QNDP01000057.1 GCA_003645975.1 Candidatus Hydrothermota bacterium
ACATAATTCTCTTTCTGATTTGTCCCGGGAAATCCCTACTCGCTCTTAAGCGTGGCATAATCCTTCTGTTGAGAATGCTTCCCATTTTCCTCTGTGTCGTTTTATTCTCCTCTTTTATTGCCATATTTTTGTCCCCTAAAACTATACAAAAATACATGGGGCAGCAGTCTGGACTAAAGGGAGTCATAATAGCTGCACTTCTTGGAACCATCATTGTAGGCCCTTTATGGGTTCTGTTCCCATTATTTGGAACACTCCTCAAAAAGGGAGCAAGGATCAGCGTTGTAGGCGCCATGATAGGAACATTTGCAATAAAGACTCCCTGGATACCTTATGCTGCCAGCTTTTTGGGATGGCCATTTATTATTATCACCGTGATTTTAACCCTTATTTACGCCATATTAGAGGGATTACTTATGGAAAAAATTCTAAATGGGGAAAATAGTAATTAAATTGTTACGCAAAGATTTAGAAGCAAATCAACTGACCGCTAAGCATTTTCATCGCAAATCCATGCAGGATATAATAAATACCGATTTGCCAAGCCATTCCAATATGGTGGGTAAATTGTGGATTCATGGAGCAGATTGGGATAAGGTCTCATGTCATTGGTATGCAGTCAATTTAAGGGATGACATGCTGAGACAGGTTCAGTAGGAATGGGCTGGTTATGATCGTTTTTGGTAAAAAGAGGTTTTATTTTTCAGCATCTTGAGTGTTATGTTTTTTATTTAAAAGTGATTTTCTCAAACAGCCTCCACCTACCTATTGCCTGAATTTTGGGGCACGGATATAATTTTCGCCGCATCTGCGGAGGGTTAGCCTAATTGGTAAGGCGGCGGATTTGAAATCCGCTGGGGTTACTCCCTTGGGGGTTCGAGTCCCTCACCCTCCGCTTTAATTTTCGGGACAGTTTTACATGGGGACACAACTTAGGAAGGGATCAGTTGAAGCTACCGTTTGATTCCTGAAACTTGAATTTGCCTTCTCTGAAAAGTTTTAGGCATGCATCGACCACATCGGGGTCGTATTTGGTTCCGCGGTTGGTCTCAATCTCTGCTAAAGCCCTCTCTATTCCCAAAGCCGGACGGTAAGGTCGATGTGAAGACATCGCCTCGACGACATCCGCCACCGCCAAGATCCTTGCTTCGAGCATGATTTCGCCGTCTTTGAGGCCATTGGGATAACCCGATCCATCTAACCTTTCGTGATGTTGCAAAACGATTTCTGCAACAGGCCATGGAAATTCAATATCTTTGAGCAAATCGTAGCCGACTTTGGGATGGGTTTTGATAAATTCAAATTCCAAATCGTTCAACTGCCCCGCTTTGTTCAAAATTTCCAAAGGAATCACGATCTTGCCGATGTCATGGAGCAGGCCGGCTACGCGGATGGCTTCTATGCGATCATCCGAAAGTCCCATCTCATTGGCTATCGCTACCGCAAGCTCGGCGACTCGGCGTTGATGTCCCGATGTGTAAGGGTCACGGACTTCGACTATCCTCGACATGGCATGGATTATCTCTCCTATCAACCTCTTTTGCTGTCTTACACTTTCCTCAAGCTGCTGTTCATATAACCTTTGTTGAGTTACATCTCTAACGATTCCGTTGTAACCCAAGATGTTACCGTCGGCATCCATAAGTGCGACAGAGGTCATCAATGCCACGACCTCTCTTCTGAGTTTTGTGTTGAGGCGGAACACGAAGTCCTTAACATATCCAAAGTTCTTCATCAGGGTTCGATATTCCTGTCTCTTTTGTTCACCCAGAATCAAGTCTTCGATCCGCATGTTGCGTGTTTCCTCAGCCGTGTAGCCTATCAGATTGAGGCCGGCAGGGTTTATCTCCGTCAGGTAGCCCTTTTCGTTGGCTATAAAAATTAAGTCCTTGGAATTTAGGAAAATGGATCGGTATTTGGCTTCGCTTGCCCTCAACTTTTCCATCATTTCTTTTCGTTCCGTTATGTCCAGAGCCGTCCCGATACATGCCAGTCCGCCCTCGTAATGAATGACGCCTCCGATGAAATCGATCCACCTTATTTTGTTATCTTTACGCAGTATTTTGACCTCATAACGGTTCGGGACATTTTCACCGCTCAATCTTCCTAAAACCCGTTGCTTGAACATTTCGCGTTGTGAGGGGTGCACGATATCCCACACATGCATTCTGTAAAGCTCATCCTTTGAATACCCCGTAATCTCCTCTGTGGCTCTGTTCACATAAAGGAACTTCTCTCTGTAAATGAAGATAGCGGACGCCGCCATCTCAGCAAGTGTTCTGAACTTTTCTTCGCTTTCTCTTAACTGTTGCTCTGCCAGTTTGCGTTCGGTGATGTCGATAGCGGTCAACAGCACGCCGGCGAACTTTCCGTCCTCAAAAAACTCTGCATAACCAGCAGCAAAGAGGAAGGTTCTTTTTCCGGTCTTACCCAAAACGGTAACCTCCGTAGGAGGAGTCCATCCAGGAGGCTGTTCTCTAAACTTTATGATATTTTCCCAAATTTTGCGACGATCTTCTGGTGCGATCAGAGATAGGGCTCTCTTGCCGACAAGTTCATCCTTCGAGTATCCCAAAGTCCTTGCCATAGCTTCATTTATGTCCAAAATGCGCCCTTCCGGACTGATTATCACATTCATCGCTTGACTGTTCTCAAACAAATATCGATATTTTCGCTCACTATTTCGTAACTGCTCCTCCATCAATTTCCTTTCCGTGACATCACGTATAACACCGACAGCATACCACTGACTAAGAACCCTAACGGCGGAAGTCGAAATTTCCACCACAATTATCTCTCCGTTTTTCTTTAATGCTTCGATTTCTATAGTTTTTCCCATCAGGATGTCGGTCTTGCCCGTGAGTTTAAGCTTGCGGAGTTCCTTTCGGAATCTTTTGCGGTATTTAGGCGGCATGATCAATTCATCTAACCTACGTCCAAACACTTCCGCTTGGGTATATCCGAAAAGTGTTTCGGCGGCAGGATTCCAGAACACCACAGCGCCGGTGCTGTCGATCATCACAATGGCATCCTTTGATGCCTCTGTTATTGCCCTCAAAAGTCGTGTTCTTTCACGAAGTTGCTCTTGAAGGCTTTCCTCTACATCCGTATATCGTATAATACACAGAGCTCCAATGAGTTCATTGTCCATCTTTATTGGAGCCACAGAAATAAGACTCCTGCCACCGAGAGCTTTTAAATTGAGAGCGGCTTGATGGAATTTGTGGTCTCTTAAGAGTTGGATATAGGGGCATTTTTTGTGAGGACGATCGCTTAAATGTAGAATTTTATAGCACTTCCTGCCGATAAGCTCCGTTTTGGGGAGGTTAACCCTTTCCGAAAAAGTTTTGTTCACCCAGACGATGTTAAATCTTTTGTCGAGAACCATTATCGATTCCATAAACTGCTCTAATACCAGCTTACACCAACGCTTTCTGAAATTCAGGACTTTTCTGTCAAAATCTGTTTCCATCACATCCCTCCTTTCGCCCTTTTTAAAGAACGACAAGGGATTCAAAAGCTATAAAGAATTTTCAAATTTGTCAACAGTTGTGAGAAATGCTAATTTATGCCCTTGTAGCTTCAAGCCCGATTGCGTTAAAATTGCAAGTCCAAAAAGGAAGGTAACTTAGGATGATGAAAGAAAAAGTCGATTTGATGATAATTGATGCCGAAGAAATTGCGACGCCTATATCTGCCGGCCGCCCACTTGCTGGAGAAGACCAATCCAAAATATCCGTCATAAAAGACGGTGCAATTGCCATATCGCAGGGAAAAATTGTCGCCGTAGGTGAATCTCAGAAGATTAAGCAACAATTTGAGGCAAAACATGTTATCTCAGCTAAAGGGCGGTCGGTTATACCCGGATTTGTCGATCCACATACACACCTCGTCTATGCAGGATGTCGCCATGAGGAGTTCGAGCTTAGACTTCGTGGTGTGCCCTATGTCGAAATCCTCAAAAAAGGCGGTGGAATAATCGAGACCGTCCGAAAGACTCGAAATGCCTCCGAAGACGAGTTGTTTGACCTTGCCTCGCAGAGAATCGTGGATTTTATCGCTCATGGAACTACTACCGTTGAAATCAAGTCGGGTTATGGACTTTCCTATGAAGACGAACTGAAGATGTTGCGGGTTATCGCACGCCTATCGAAAGAGACAGAGTTGGACATCGTTCCGACCTTTTTGGGGATGCATGCTGTGCCACCTGAATTCCGTGAGAATCGACAGGGATATGTCGAATTGGTCTGCGAACGGATGCTCCCTGACTTCGTTGGACTTGCTGAATTCGTCGATGTCTTTATGGACGAAGGGGCTTTCACAAAGGAAGAGACGGAGAGGGTCTTCGACAAGGCATCCCAACTGGGCTACAAACTGAAACTTCATGCGGATGAGCTGAGTTCGTCTGGCGGCGCAGAGCTTGCGGCAAGCTACAAAGCTGTCTCCGCAGACCACCTCGTCCATATCTCAGAGAAGGGGATTCAGGCGATGGCGGAAGCTGGCACAATCGCTGTGCTGCTCCCGGCCACGACCTTCATGTTGCGGCACAAAGAATACGCCCCTGTCAGGCGTCTCATTGATGCAAATGTGCCGGTGGCGCTTGCTACCGACCACAATCCCGGAACATCGCCCGTTATAAGTCAAGCCGTTGTCATGGGATTGGCCACCATGCTCATGGGCATGACACCAGCGGAATCGCTCGTCGCCGCCACACTTAACGCAGCGTTTGCTGTGAATCGCGGACATGAAGTTGGAAGCATCGAGGTCGGCAAAAAGGCTGACATCCTCATCCTCAAGGCGCACTCCTATGTCCATCTGGTCTATGAATTTGGCAGAAATCTGGTAGAAAAGGTGATAAAAAATGGCAGTGTCATCTACGAAAGTTAAGATCGGTGTGGTAGGCGTTGGGCATCTGGGTTTCCATCATGTCCGTGTTCTCTCACAACTTGCAGACGCTGAGCTTGTCGGGATATTTGACATCGACCGAAAGCGGGCGGAGGAGGTGGCTTCGGTTTGGAATACCGTGCCTTATAAAGACCTTGATTCGCTCCTGAACGATGTGGATGCGATAAGTTGTGTTGTTACAACTGAGAACCACTATCAGGTCGGCAGGAGAGTGCTCGAGGCTGGAAAACACCTTTTCCTTGAGAAACCTATGGCGAGAACCTTGCAGGAGGCGGAAGATCTCATAAAACTTGCTAAAAGCAAAGGCGTTAAGTTCCAGATCGGCCATATCGAGCGTTTCAACCCGGCAGTGCTTGCAATAATGGACATCGTGAATTCACCGCAATTCATTGAGAGCCATAGGCTCTCGCCATACAGCGCCAGAAGCCTCGACACCGATGTCGTTCTCGACCTGATGATCCATGACATCGATCTGACCATCCTTTACATGGGCAAGGAGCCTGTCAAAATTGAAGGTGCTGGCGTCCAAGTTCTTAGTGATAAGGTCGATGTGGCAAACGCCCGTCTGGAGTTCGACAAAGGGGAAATTGCAAATCTCACAGCAAGTAGGGTTTACATAGGGAAAAAGCGCAAGATCAGGATATTCCAAAAAGACGCCTATATCTCCATCGACTTTGTAACACGAGAGGTCGAAGTATTCCGAAAGATCAGTGATGCGATCCTCCCATTCTTTCCTCATGTGGATAAAGAACTTGAGCCGTTGAAGCTCGAATTGAAATCATTTGTTGATGCGATAAAATTCGATCGGCGGCCACCTGTTACGGGTGAAGACGGATATAAAGCGCTTAAAGTCGCAATCAAGGTCGTCGAAGAGATAGAAAAAAGACTCGAACTCGCAGGATTTAGCTATGAAAGCCTCTGAAATTGGCCGTAAGATCTTCAAAATTAGAGGGTATTTGGGCATTCCTTTCTTCGTTGTCGCCATAGCATTTGCATCCCGGGAACACGCAATGATAGGGCTTGGCCTGGTATTAACCTCTCTGGGCGAAACTGTGAGGATTTGGAGCGTGGCTTACTCCGGTCGAACCACTCGTGCCCGTTCGATAACAGCGAAAGTCCTTGTTACCAATGGACCTTATGGATTTACGAGAAATCCGATTTACATAGGCAACTTTTTGATAGGACTTGGCTTCGCATTGGCCTCTGGCGCTCTATGGCCTTATCTCGTGGTGGCTTACACGGTTCTCTTCTGGATCGAATATTACCTGATAATCCGAGCGGAAGAGGATTTCCTTCTACAAAAATTCGGAAAACTTTTCGAGCTTTACATGAGGCTTGTGCCGAGAATTATCCCAAAACTTAAATTTATCCCTTTGGGCAAACCGACGCGCCCAAATTTCAAAGACGCAATTCTTTCGGAAAGGAGCACACTCATCCAAATTGTGGGGGTTTATCTTGTGCTCTTTTTGAGGTTTCGATTTTGTTGAGGCATAGGAAAACCATATCGAAGGGGTTCTATCACATGGGTGCCATTGAGCCGGCGCCTTCATAGACTTTGAGACCCCACCGCCATGCGATGCCACTCAACCGGGTAAAAATCAATGCAGTGAACAGTCCGACAATGACCCAAAACGGGCTAATTTTGCCCAGAAGCAAAGCGACAGGATAGTTCGACACAACAAACACGGGCACAAAATAGGTGAAAGCGATCCGCAGCCATCTCGGAAAGATGCGCATCGGATACTTTGTGAGCTCCAGCATATCCTCGAGGATCCAAAATAGTCCCGCGAAATGGACCAATTTGAAAGCAAGCGAAGCGAGCAAAAGGTTCAGATGCATATAAGTTACAAATCCGCTAACGAAAGAGACGCCCCAAAACGCCCAATTGATCGAAGGAATTTCGAGGTGAGTGACTCCGCGGATCAGGATCGCCAAGCTGATCGGGAGGCCGAAAAGGGCGCTTGGATTCGGCTCGTATGCCATCGCAAATATCCGCAACTTAACAGGTTTCGTCATCACAAGTTCTATCTCGCCCCTCCGAATCAGCCGAAACACGCTGAAACTGCCCTGCCTGAAAAACGCCGAAAAAATGTTGTAAAACATGCCGGTCGTCCCCACGAGTGTCAGCATCTCCCATCTTGAAAATCCAGCAATTTCATGGACATGCATGTAGAGGATCTCAAAGAACACGAAGGAGGCAATCACATAGCCCGAACGCGAAAGGACTTCTATCCAAAAACTGGTCTTAAACATCGCCATTCTGAGAAGTTTTAACTTCATGAGTTCAAGTGCAACTCCAAACCCCTTCATGAAGTTCCGCCTTTTTAAGGATATACAACTTCCTGATTTACAGGATGTTATGCCTTTCTTTTGGACTTAGCCCATTCAAGCAATTCGTCAAGTTCCATCGTGTTGATGACATCCTGCGGTTCTGCCCATCCGCGGCG
>QNDP01000058.1 GCA_003645975.1 Candidatus Hydrothermota bacterium
AAAGAGAGGAGCATAAAAGTTAAAATCGTAATTCCTATCACTCTGATTTTCATAGCGATACAAATTTTAAAGCCATCTTAGCAAATTACAATAGGTCACAACTAAAATTCACAAACTAAAATTCGGAAGTGAAGAGGAAAAGTCCCTCGGACAGAGGAGTCTTTCCGTCTTTCAAGATGCCAACATATGATGTGTTTTTAGCTTGAGGTCTCTCAATTTCAGTAATATCTCCGATGACAAATTCAGCATCTTCCCGAAACAGGCGCCAGAGAGCTTCTCGTGGATCAGCTTTACGGAGAAATCTCTGGATTCGTTTGTAAGCAGCATCCATGCTACCTGACATTTGTGCAGCTATATCGGTCAAGCGAAGAGAGCAAGCGTCCAAGATAGCTTGAGCTATTTCAGAAGCCTGCTTTACAATGTGGTCGTCATCAAAAAGGTATTTCAAGAGATTGTATTTTACGATGAATTTTGTCCTTTTCATTTGGGTTCCTCCTTTTTGAAGTTGTAATCTCTAAGGGGGAACCCTCTTTTGTTCCAGCCTTACAAACCATGTCCTAACTCACGTCCGAACATCAGAATTCATGAATTGACAATCACTTGCAGTATCAGTATATTAAGCGACCTTCGGAGGTTGAGATAGATGAAAAGACTGCTTATGCCCGACGATAAAAAAGCGAAAAGAAGCTTAGAAATTCGGGTGCCAAAGGAAAAGGTCGATAAGATCGAGTCAGAAGTGGTGAAGAAATTAGCGAAAAAGGCAGTGGTTCCAGGGTTTAGACCCGGGAAAGCTCCTATCGATGTCATTCGGCTGAAATACAGGGATTACATCCGCTCAGCGGTCTATGAGGAGATCATCGAAAAATATGTTGCCAAAGAATTTGAAGCAAGGAATGTGAAGCTGATAGGCGATATAGTCATAAAAGATTTCCGCAAAATTAAGGACGGAGACATCAGCATAACTGTTGAATACGAGGCTATTCCGCGCTTCGACCTCCCAGATTTGGATCTGATATCGGTTAAAAGGGTGATTCCTCATGTAACTTTGGCTGAAATAGACGCCGAGATCGAGAAGATGCGCCGTGAACTCGCTCAATTCGTGCCTGTGGATCGTCCATCGCAAATGGGCGATTTGATCATATTCGACCTCGAGATATTGGATGAAAAAAGCGGTTCCATCATCCAAAGACATGAAAACAGAGTTATCCATTTGGATGCGAATGAAATGGCTGATAGCGAGATGTTACCGAAGTTTATCGGCGTCAGCCCGGGAGATGTCGTCGAGATAAGGCATTCCCTTGAGGAATTGACGGAAAACGGAGAGAAAAAGAAAATCCCCGCTATCCTTCGTTACAGGATAAGGTCTGTCGGCTATCTCGATCTTCCGCCTGTTGATGATGAGTTAGCAAAAGATCTGGGTTTTAACGACTTGAACGAAATGAGGGAGAAAATTCGGGAGGAACTTGTGAAGCGGTATCGCCGGATGGCAGAAGAAGAAATGGAAGAAGAGATCGTGCAGAAGATCATGGAAGCCGTTCAGTTTGAGGTTCCGCCGTCCCTTGTGGAACAGGAGCTTAAACACATTGAGGCCCATCTGCCAAAACAGGATGCGATAAGATTGAGAGACGGATTGAGGGCAGTGGCAGAATTGAGGATCGCCAAATATATTATTGCCCGTCAGGTCATCGAACTCCTTGACATTCGTGTGTCGGACGAGGAGGTCAAAAAGGAGATAGAAAGAAGGTCCAAAGAGAAAGGCATAGAAAGCTTTGAAGATTACCTCGAATTTTTGAAGAGAGACGAAAAGGAATTTAGGAGGACATTTTTGCGCATTCGTGAACAGTTGTTGGTTCAAAAGGCATGGGACTACATCAAATCGAGAGTCAAGATGGAGGTGGTCATCCAGTGAGAGGTCAATTTGTGCCCTATGTAATCGAACAGACTCCTCGTGGAGAGCGCGTCTTTGACATCTATTCCAGATTGCTCAAAGACAGGATAGTCTTTATCGGCAGCACGATCAACGACCATGTCGCCAATCTTGTCATTGCTCAATTGCTTTTCCTTGAGGCAGAAGACCCTGACAAGGATATCTACCTTTACATCAACTCTCCGGGCGGTGTTATCTCGTCCGGACTCGCCATCTACGACACGATGCAATATGTGAAACCCGATGTTGTAACGATTTGCGTTGGAATGGCGGCATCGATGGCTGCGCTTCTTCTGGCGGCTGGCACACCGGGCAAGCGGTTCGCACTCCCGCATTCCAGAATCATGATCCACCAGCCGATGGGAGGCGTCGAAGGACAGGCGATAGACATCGCAATTCATGCCCGTGAAATCATGAGGATCAAAGCCCTTATCAACGAACTGCTGTCAAAACACACGGGTCAGCCCATCGAACGGATCGAGAAGGACACCGATAGGAACTTCTTTATGTCGGCCGAAGAGGCCAAGAAATATGGAATTATCGACGATGTCATTGTGTCTCGGAAACAAATCACCAAAGAGTTGAGGTCTCGCCATGCAAGGACGGAGAAGAAAGGCCGCTAAAAGAAAAATTGAGAAGTTCTGCTCGTTCTGCGGACGACCCGAATCCGAAGTCGGAAAGCTCATTCCGGGCGTGGACGCTTTCATCTGCGAGGATTGTGTAAAATTGGCCTATGAGATAATCACGGACGAGGAGGAGCGTGAGGCGGAAGCTACGCTCGTCGATCCGCCACCCCCGGAGTCAATCAAAGAGTATCTGGACAAATATGTCGTTGGACAGGAATATGCGAAAAAAGTGCTTTCCGTCGCAGTTTACAATCACTACAAGCGTCTCAGATACAACAAACGGGATATTGAGATCGAGAAATCGAACATCCTTCTGATCGGTCCGACAGGAACCGGTAAGACACTGCTGGCCAAAACATTGGCTAAATTGCTTCAAGTCCCGTTCGCCATTTACGATGCGACTCCGCTCACCGAAGCCGGTTATGTCGGCGAAGATGTTGAGAACATCCTGACACGACTGCTTCAGGTGTCGGACTACGATGTCCCAAAGGCAGAAACTGGCATAGTTTATCTCGACGAGATCGATAAACTCGCTCGGAAAGGCGGCTCGCCGTCGATAACAAGGGATGTCTCCGGTGAAGGTGTTCAGCAGGCGCTGCTCAAAATCATCGAGGGAACTATCGCAAATGTGCCGCCGCAGGGCGGCAGAAAACATCCTGAGCAACCCCTGATTCAAGTCGATACGACCAACATCCTTTTCATTCTTGGCGGGACATTCGACGGAATCGAGGATATAGTTCGAGAAAGGATTGGAAAACAGGGGGTTGGATTCCATACGGATCTCAATTCCAATCGAAGAAAGGAGCTTTCAAAAGAGGACTTGCTGATGATGGTCGAGCCAGAAGATTTGGTGAAATATGGCCTTATCCCAGAACTTGTCGGACGGCTGCCGGTGATCGCTCCGCTACATCCCCTTACTCGTGAACATCTTGTGCGCATCCTTGTGGAACCGAGAAACTCGGTTCTCCGCCAGTTTGAAAGGTATTTCGAGATGGAGGGCATAAAGCTGGTGGTAACCGATGAGGCGCTTTATGCAATTGCGGACACGGCGCTAAAGCGGAAGACCGGAGCTCGAGGGCTTCGCTCCATCCTTGAGAACGCCTTGCTCGACACCATGTTCAAGCTCCCGTCCATTCGGGACGAGGTGGTCGAAGTGGTTGTTACCCGTGAGACCATTGAGAAGGGTAAACCACCTCGTTTTGTTACCGTCTCACAAATAAGAAGGAGAAAGGTGAGAGTATGATGAAAAAATTTTCCGATTCATCCAACTTTAGGATGTCAAGACCAAAGAGGATAAGGTTTGATCGGAGGTATCCGGTCATCCCTTTGAGGGAGTTAGTGTTATTCCCGGGAACAGCTCTGCCTGTATTCATTGCGCGGCCGTTTTCGCTCCGTGCGGCGCGCCAAGCCATCGCCACCGACCAACTTGCGGTGTTTGCAACGCAAATCGACTCCAAGATCGTGGAACCTTCTGAAAAGGACATCTTTCCTTTCGGCGTCATCGGCAAAATCATGCAGTTCGTTACGCCACCCGACGGCAGCATCCGCTCGATAGTCCAAGGACTGGAACGCGTTCGTATCGAGGAATTTGAATATGATGAGGACGAAGGATATTACGAAGCGGTGGTCTCAAAAGCACCGTTTATTCGAGAAAACACAGTCGGCGAACAAAATTTGGTTCGATTGGTGCGGGAATACCTGAAGGAATACACACGCATGACCAAGGGGCTTCCCGATGAGGTTATAAATACCTTACTTGACCCCGGAATCGATCCCTACGAGATGCTCGGCATCGCAGCCACACATCTGTCCATCAGCACGAATGACAAACTGGCATTGCTTGGCAGCAGCACATTGAGCGAAGCACTGAGAAAGTTCATCGAGATAATCATCCGTGAGATCGAGTTGATGCAGTTGAAGCTCGACATCGAAAAGCGGGTTCGAGAGGAGATCAACAAGAGCCAGCGCCAGTTTTTCCTCCAGCAGGAGTTGAAAGAGATTCAAAAGGAGCTCGGATACACCGAAGAGGACGAGTTCGCCCAGTTGGAACAGAAGATCAAAGAGTCCGGGATGCCGGAGGAGGCGCAGAAGAAAGCGATGCATGACCTCAAAAAGCTGCGCAAGATACCGCCGATGTCCCCGGAGGCGACGGTTATCCGCAACTATCTCGACTGGCTGATCGAGCTGCCTTGGAACAAGCGGAGCAAGGACAATCTCGACATAAAGCATGTGCGTAAGGTGCTGGACGAAGACCATTACGGCTTGGAGGAGCCAAAAGAGAGGATCCTCGAATACCTCTCCGTTTTGAAACTCAAGGGCAAACTTAAGGGTCAAGTCATCTGTTTTGTCGGCCCTCCGGGCGTGGGCAAGACATCGCTTGCCCGTTCTATCGCCCGTGCTCTCGGCCGTAAGTTTGTCCGCGTGTCGCTCGGCGGCCTGCGCGACGAGGCTGAAATTCGTGGACATAGGCGAACTTATGTCGGTGCATTGCCCGGCAAGATAATCCAGCAGATACGGCGTGCGGGCACGAAAAACCCCGTGTTCCTGCTCGACGAGATCGACAAAGTCGGCCGTGATTGGCGTGGAGACCCACAGGCCGCTTTGATGGAAGTCCTTGACCCTGAAGTCAACACACATTTCCAAGACCATTATCTTGAGGTCGAATTTGACCTGTCTGAGGTGCTCTTTATCACCACGGCCAACACACTCCACACCATTCCGAGACCATTGCTTGACCGAATGGAAGTTATCCGTCTTCGCGGCTATCTCGATTTCGAGAAGTTGCAGATAGCAAAGAGGCATTTGATACCCAAGCAGTTAGAACTTATAGGTTTGGACAAAAAGAAGGTGCGGTTCGACGATGAGGCGATAATGCGGATAATCCAAGATTATACCCGTGAGGCCGGCGTGCGTGAGCTGGAACGCGTCATCGCAAGGATTCTGAGGAAGGTCGCACGCGAATATGTGGAGAAGGGCAAAGGTGCCAGAATTACGGCAAAAAGCCTCGAAAAATTCCTCGGACTGCCGAAATATCGGAGAAAAGAGGCTATCGAGGAGCTGCCGATTGGTGCTGCCTATGGGTTGGCATGGACCGAATACGGAGGCGACATCCTGAAGGTTGAAGTCTCTGTGATGCAAGGCAAAGGAAATCTTGAACTTACAGGTCAGTTGGGCGATGTGATGAAGGAGTCGGCGAAGGCCGCACTGTCCTACATCCGTTCGCATTATCGAAGGTTCAATCTTCCGCAGGATTTCCATTCCAAAGTTGACATCCATCTCCATGTGCCCGAAGGGGCTATCCCGAAGGACGGGCCTTCGGCCGGCACAGCCATCTTGGCAGCCATGATCTCCGCCTTGACAAAAACTCGGATCTCTGGTTTCGTTGCAATGACCGGTGAGATAACGCTCACGGGCGAAGTTCTGCCAGTCGGAGGACTGGAGGAGAAGCTGCTTGCCGCAAAGCGGAGCGGCATAAAACGGGTCATCATCCCCGAACTCAACAGGCGTGAACTTTCAGAGATGAAACGCGAGATCATCGAAGGGCTTGAAATCATCTATGTCCAAAATCTCGATGAATTTGTAGATCAGGTATTTCCGAGAAAGGAGTGGCCGAAGATCGTGGAGCTTTCCGCCGGCGATTTCGCAACTTGGGTCGGGATGGACCTACAAGGTTGAGCCTTTCAATTACTTCCGACTGAAATTGAGTTTGACTATTCTTTGTGGTGATTTTAAACTTTGAGCGCCAAAAAGGAGGTGAGTTATGCGTAAGGTCTTGATTGTGTTAGTGTTGTGTGCGTTTGGTCTTTCCGCCCAAATCGATTTGGGCGTATCGATTTCCCCTAACCGGGTTACCGCAGGATGGAGTTCTGAGGTCGGAGATTTGACCGATGCGACAGGTATAGGCGCTGATCTCGAAGTTTTCCACCGTTCGATAGTTCAAAACTATCCTCTTTATGTCGGCTTGGAATTCGGATACGCTAAACCCAAACTTAGTGATGAAAACCTCGAAGCAAAAGTTATCAACTTCGGTGTTGGCGGTGAGTTCGATTTCTCGAATTACTTCAACACCGGAAGCTTCGTTCCGTTTGTTGGTGTATCAATGGGATATGCCAGTTGGGAGGTTACGAAAGACGAAACGACGGTGAAACCGTCAGGCGTCTATGTGGGCGGAAGTCTTGGCTTCTATTATCAATTGCCTGTGAGTTTTCCTTTGAATATGAAGGTAGCAATGCATGCCCAATATGCGCTGACCAAGAAAACCGACGAATTCTCAAACTATGGTATAGGTAAGCTCAGCATCGGCTTGCTAACACCGATAAGCGGCTGATAGTTCAGATAGGGCAATGTAGAACAAATAAGAGGGGGGGCGCAAGCCCCCCTTTATAATTTCCAGCGAGGATATGGAGATGACAGAATTGGTCCTGATAATTGTTTCTTTGACCTTTTCCCTGAAGTGGGCGATGGTGAAAGCGCCCGGCAAGGCGATGAGCTACGGGTTTGGAATAGGTGGCGATGTCCGTCTTTTCCCCATGTCAAACGGACAGGGCATATTCGCTGAGCTCGAACTCAATTTTTCCAAAGCGAGCGAAGCTTACCGTGCACATTACCGAAGGACGAACCCTTACATAGCATATCAGCCGCCCACTATGATCCTGTTCAACATCGGACTCCTTTATGAAATTCCGATAGGCAAAATAGGCACATCGTGGCATCCACACGTGAGGGTC
>QNDP01000059.1 GCA_003645975.1 Candidatus Hydrothermota bacterium
ACAAACACCTTCAGGACAACCTGATACCGTTCATCGGACTCGTCGGCGGCGAAATCCTCGTCAAAGAGGTTACCCAACACACCAAAACCAACATTTGGGTCACGGAACTCTTTCTCGGCAAAAGATTTAAAATCGACAGAAGGGGCAATCTTTATCGAATAACCGCAGATTAAATGGAGTGATTTAACATGAACGGCAGGAATAGGTTGTTATGGCTTATAATCTTTGCCGTTGCGATGGGACTGCTTGAAGCGGCCGTCGTGGTCTATCTCAGAGAACTTTATTATCCCGAAAATGTTTTGAAGATATTCCCTGCTAAACTCTTCAGCATCCGAGATTTAGTTACAGAATTGAGTCGGGAAGTGGCCACCATGGTGATGCTGTTCTCGGTCGGCTGGCTCGCTGAGCGGAATTTTTGGCGTAGATTCGCAGCTTTTATGACGGTTTGGGGCATCTGGGACATAACTTATTACTTCTGGCTCAAGGTGTTCATAGGTTGGCCGACCTCTTTGATCGAGTTCGACGTCCTGTTTTTGATACCTGTTGCATGGATCGGTCCTGTGCTTGCGCCCATGATGATCGCACTCGTCATGTCGGTTTTTGGGGGTTATGTCGTTTGGAACGAAGATGTTGAGCCTAAGATTGATGCGTGGAGTGTGACGCTCGTGGCGGCCGGCGGACTCATTGATTTCCTCTGTTTCATCTGGCCGTCGCTTAAAATAGCGATCAGAAGCGGCGCAGAAGGATTTAGAGGGTTTGAGCCGTCGTCCTTTGCGTGGATCCCGTTCATGATCGGATGGGCTATCTTCACGGTGGGCGTCGGAATGGCAGCGTTGAGGGGCAAAAGCAAACCATTGGAGGTCGAAAATGGCTGAAGAATTCAATTGGATGCGAAAGACGGTGGAAGAGTGCAAAGGCACTACCTGCGAAGTGCTCTTTGGCTGGGGACTCGACAGAGGTGAAAGGAACCCTGCCCGTAAAGCCCTCGCTGACAAGGTCTTCAAGCTGATTAGCTCGATTGTGAAAGACAAAGAACTCGGCGTATGCCTCGAATGGCCGGTGGATGTCGTTCTGTCGGATAGGGATCTGGTGCATCCGGATGTCGTCTTCGTGGACAAGGACAAAGCCGCAATCGTGCACAACCGAGAGGTCAAAGGTTCACCAACACTTATCGTCGAAATACTTGAGAACGAAAATGATTTCATCCAACTACTTCTAAAAACCGCACTTTACGAGAAATACGAGGTGCAGGAACTTTGGATCATCGACCCGTTCCGCAAAGAGGTCAACCTCTACATTTACAGATACATGGGGAACAATAACTATCTTGAGTTCGAGGGCGCTCACGGGCTGGGCGATGCTTTCGTGTCCGAATCCTTGAGCAATTCGGAAATAGAAGTTAACCAACTGTTTGGAGGAGAAGGACTATGAACATGCTGAACCTCTTGCTGGCGCTCGTCAGTGCGCTGACATTCGCCGAAAAACAGGCGTTGATAGAGGCTCATGGCGCCCATTGGATCGCAGGACGCACATCGGTGTCCGACCTGCCAATCGAACAGAAGCGTGCGTTGCTCGGCTTGATCCCGAAACCGCTTCCACCCGAAAGATTTGTCAAATTCGACTTCGTCCCGACAAAGACACATCTCGATTGGCGCGATGTGGACGGCCACAGTTATGTAACCGGTGTGCGAGATCAAGGCCAATGTGGAAGCTGTTGGGCCTTCGGCGCATTGGCCGCTATGGAGTCGAGGATCAAAATAGCAGCGGACGACCCCGATGAGGAACTCGACCTGTCAGAACAATACCTCGTCTCATGCTCACCCGGCGGATGCAGTGGCTATACGCTTGATGGAACCGCCAACTTCTTGGTCTCGAACGGCACCATTGTGGAGTCCTGCATGCCTTACGAGGCCGACGATGGAATACCCTGTTCCGAGCGCTGCGAGGACTATGTCTATAAAATCCGAAGGCTGACCCATTGGAACTACACCAGCGGCGTCAACAACATCAAAGCCGCACTTCAGAATGGGCCTGTCTATGTCGGTTTCGAGGTCTATGAGGACTTCTATGACTACCGCGGCGGCGTCTATGAGCATGTCTATGGCGACTTTCTCGGACGGCACGCCGTCGCAATCATAGGATACGATGACGATTCATCCGCATGGATTTGCAAAAACAGTTGGGGCAGCGGTTGGGGCGAAAACGGCTATTTCAAAATCCGTTATGGTCAGTGCTCGATAGACCGCTATGCGCTCATTTTTACGCCGGACGAGCCGATTTATCCGCTGTTTTTCATCGTTGACTCCGATCTCGTCGAGGATTCCGGAGACGGCGACGGCGTTTTGAACCCCGGTGAGGTCGGTCGAATCGTGTTCACAGTGGCAAATCACGGCTCTTTTGCCACCGCACAAAATCCGAGATTTGAGATCCGATTCGGCGACAACGGGATCGTGCCGATCGACACGGTCGTGCAGACATCCGAGATCCTGCCAAGAGAGACAACTCAGGTCTCGTTCAGGATAAGGCTCAGCGATTCGGTGAGGCTGGCCGATGTCGAGGTGGAGTTGACGGGCTATGCGAACGAAAACGGAGCTCATCCGTATCTGGCTATGTTGTTCGACACCATCCACATCAACATCTATCAGGCCGGATGGCCTGTCGGCTTGGGCTATCAGATGCGGAATGCGCCGCTCATGATCCCCGACACGGGGCTGATCGCAGTCAGCACGCTCAACGGGCAGTTGCATGTTTTTGACGAGCACGGCTCTGAAATCGATGGCTTTCCTGTCGAGTTCGCCAATGCCATCTTTGCAGCGCCTGCGCTTTTCGATTTCGACTCCGACCCAACGCCTGAGCTGCTCGTTTTGGACACGCGGGGCGGAGTGCACATCATCGGACTCGACGGCCGTGAGTTGATGAGTGCGAGCGTAAACGAACGGAGCGCTGCAACGCCGTCAGTTGCGGACATCGACAGCGATGGCGAACTGGAGATCGTGTTTCCATCGGTCAGAGGCCATCTTTGGGCGATGAACAGGGATGGCACTGTCGTCGATGGCTTTCCTGTGGACTTCAGCGGCTCGATTCGACCTGTCGCTCTCGGCGACATCGATGGCGATGGAGACATCGAGATAGTCGCATCCGCTCGGGACAGACACCTCTATGCTTTTGACGGCGACGGAACTCCGCTGTCGGGGAACTGGCCTGTGGAACTCGACGGAAACGGCTATGCGCCCATCATCGTGCCATCCGACGGCCAAAATGTGATCGTTGTCTCCACGCAGAACACGCTGTTCGTCGTATCCCCACTTGGAGAGGTCATCACATCGATCTCAGTTCCAAATGCACGCCACATCATCGCATCCGACTTGGACGAGGATGGGTATCCGGAACTCATCGCTGCGACCACGAACGGGAACATAGCGGCCTTCAAGCTCATCGGTCAGGACCTTGAGTCGTTGTGGGCTTATTACCTTCGTGCATCTGGCGTCTCTGCGCCGCCTGCGACCGGCGACCTTGACGGCGACGGCCGACTTGAGGTGCTCGTTCCTACCGACGACGGCAAAATTTATGTTTTTGATGCTGATGGACATATCTTCACGCAGCCGATGGCACTTGCCCACCACGAAATCGGCGGAATCGAGCTTGGACATCTCGACGACGATGGCGACTTGGAAGCAGCGCTGACGCTGAACACCGATGTCTATGTCATCGATTTCAAATTGGACGGCGGAAGCTTGGCTGATGGCTGGGCACATTACCGCGCAACACCTTATCGAACAGGGAATTACAGCGACATCGTCCCGCAATCGGTCTTTGAGACAAGGCCGTCGGACAGGTTGCGACCCGTCGTCAAGCTGTCGAACCCGATCTTGGGAACCAGAACGGCCATCCGACTGGAGCTTGGAGCGCCCGCTCATGTCAGAGCGAAACTTTTCGATGTCTCAGGCCGACTCGTCGATCACCTGTTAGACCGTGACCTCGAAATCGGGGAGCACGAAATCGACCTCAAAGTCCCTCATGGAGGCGTCTATTTTCTCAGGATTGAGTTCGGCAACGGCGAGCCTTTGGTCGAAAAGCTTGTGTTCGTCCCGAAAAATGACCGATAGGTCAAACGAACCGACTGAGACGGAAAGGCTTTGCTGATGAAGGGAGGTGGTCTTCGGAAATGAAAAACCTTCGCGCGATGACCCTCAAAGAGCTTCAGGGACTCGTCAAAGGGCTGGGCGAGAAGCCGTATCGTGCGATCCAGATCTACAAATGGCTTTGGCAGAAGGGGAGCGACGACATCGAGAGCTTCAGCGACCTTCCGAAACGGTTTCGGATCGAATTGGCTCAATACTTTGAAGCGAAAGGACTCCTCGAGAAGGAGAGACTTTATTCTGAGGACGGGAGTGTCAAATTCATCTTCGGGCTGCATGACGGCCTTGAGGTTGAATCGGTCTATATCCCGGATCGGAACCGCAAGACCGTCTGCGTCTCCACACAGGTCGGCTGCCCGATCGGATGTGAGATATGCGCCACAGGTAAGCTTTTGCGATACAGGCGAAACCTGAAATTCTGGGAGATAGCCGAACAGGTTTTGAGGATAGGCAAAGCGCTCGGCGTCAGGATCACAAATGTGGTCTATATGGGCATGGGCGAACCATTTTTGAACTACGATGAGGTCATCAAATCGATCGAGTTGATCAACAACGATCACACGCTCAAGATCGGGGCACGCAAAATAACGGTCTCGACAGTCGGCATCATCCCGAAAATCTATGAGCTTGCGGAATATCCGAGACAGGTCAAGCTCGCCATATCGCTCCACACAGCCATCCAGTCGAAAAGGGAACAGATCATCCCGATCGCCCGCAGGTTTCCGCTCGACGAACTCAGAGAGGCCGTCGGTGCGTATTACCGCAGCAAACGCCGCTTCGTAACTTTTGAGTATGTGCTGATTCCGGGCTTCAACGACACGGACGAGGACATCGAGGCGCTGCGCAAATTCATCGGAAATCTGCCGTCCAAAGTGAACATAATCCCGTTCAACCCGTTTCCGGGCGCCGAGTTCCGTGCGCCGACCGACCGTGAGATCTACAGGTTTTACGAAAAAATGATGCTCCTGCCATACACGATAACCTTGAGAAAGTCGAAGGGGCGCGATGTGAAAGCCGCATGTGGCCAACTTGCGCTTTTGCGTCAATCGAATCCACACAAAATCGAGCTGCACCTCTCGGACAATCGACATGAGTTGCGTTAAGGCACATAAAAACCTTGGAGGTTGCCGTCATGTCGTTTTCGATTCTGCTGTTTGCAACTTTTGCCTTCTTCGTTGACTTTCAGTCGGGTTATGACCCACGAGACCTAAGTCTCGAATACCTTCTGATGGAACGCCTTGCGATCAGAGGCGTGCTCGACAGGAACGGGCTGAGCACGCGCCCGATCCCGGAACGGTCTTGGAACGAAAAACTTAGGCTGGCGGTGCCCAGAACGGAGTTCGATTCCGCTGCGCTGAGGGCGTTGTCCAAAGCTACGGATTTCGAGGAGTTCGCCCTGAAGATGCCGATCAGACTGCACGGCTACCTCGCAGTCAGGGACACCGTCCATCGCCATGAGATTTACTCGCATCTCTATGGCACAGCTATGCTTCGGCTCAGAACCGTCTCCCTTTTCCACAAAAGTGCGATCTTTAACCGAAGGATGTCGAATTGGCATGACTTACCGTTTTACGATCCGCTCGTCGATCCGGATTTCAGACTCGTGTGTTTTGAGGATAAGCCGGTGGTCGGTGAACGTGAGACCTTCGAGGTGCGAACCGACCGCGCCTACATCCATATCGAACTGCCCTTTGGAGATCTGGAGGTCGGGCGCGACGAACCGAGATTCGGACCCGGCTTCCGTTCCGCAGTCGCATTCTCAGGCTATTCGCAGCCAATGGAATACATTTACAACCTTCGTGTGAGGAATCGATGGCTTACCTTTGTAACCTTCAATGCGTTTGCATCGGACACCATCAAATGGAAACGGGTTTCCGCACAAAGGCTTGAGTTGAATTTCTGGAGACTGACGGTTGGTTTCACCGAGTCAGTGGTTTACAACTCAAGCGATCCGTTCAAGTATTTCAACCCATTGGGACTTTATTACATCACCCAGCGGCGCGGTGAGAGCAACACCGACAACCTCATGGGCGGCATGGACATATCCCTTTTCGTCGGACAAAAACTCAAGGTTTACGGCGAACTGCTTGACGACGACATCATCATAACGAGGTCGCATCCATCGCCGAGCAAATACGGACTCATGCTGGGGTTTCATGCCGTCGATCCGTTCGGATTGCGGAACTCCGATCTGATTTTCGAGTTCACACATGTCGCAAGGTTCACATACGCACATGTTTACAGCGATTACGCCAACACACCGGAGATCGTCGGCTATCCCTTCGTGTTTTGGGGCGGACCAAATGTCGATTGCATCTCATTGGACATCTTCAAGTTTTGGGGTCCCGAAAACGGCATCAGGTTGGGCTTTGAGTTTTTGAGGCATGGCGACGACGGGATGCATTCGGGTTACCAATCGGACATCGATATTCCGCCGAATCGACCGAACTTTGACAGGATCTTCACAGTCAGAACCGTCTTTTTCGGTGATTTCAAGGGGGTGAAGGCCGAATTAGGTGCTGAAATTTCGAGGCTTACAGGTGAACTTCGGGATGGATGGCGGTTCGCATTCAGATTCGACATCGTGCCGATGGCGCCGACCGTCAGCTTCGACAAGCTTCTGCCCCATCTGCAAGGTGGAAAAGTTACCTCAACTCCCTGAAGGTCATCGGCAGCCGCTCCTCCTGCTCCGTATCGATCGGACTTCTCCTCTTTTCGGTGACCTTGATCCACCGCCTCAGATTGCGCCTCATGATCTTGAGTCCGGGTGAATCCTTTTCGCACTTATCGAGCGCCAGGAGAGCGGCATTCGAGTAGTAGTAGGCTTCATCCCAATCCCTTGTCATGTAACAAGATTTTGCGAGCCAATAGAGCGTCAAAGCTATGTTGTAAAGCGATTGTTTGGAATCGTTTGCCGTCAGGTAAAAGAGTTCCTCATAGACCCTCTTTGCCTCTTTCCATCGGCCGAGTCTCCGCAGTGCATAGGCCAAAGCCCATCTAAACGAGCGACTTGTAGGATACTCCTGAACCAACTCACGTGC
>QNDP01000060.1 GCA_003645975.1 Candidatus Hydrothermota bacterium
GTTGTGCACCTTCCCATCCATAGGGTCTTGTGTCATTCCAATATGGCGGCTGAGCGAAGAGCAATCCTGCAATTCCCACCACAGCGGCTATTCCCAACAAGATTTTCACACCTTTCATCATGCTGACCTCCTGTGTTTCCTTTCGATAAGACTGTTCCACAAACGCCGTGCCCAAAAAGTCGGTTTGATCTCGCTTGCCAAAACACCGCTGTGAACTTTCCAAAAATTGAAATTTTTTCGCATCACCTGAAATAAATTCGCCGGCGTAAAAGTTAAGAGTTTAACGAAAGTTTGGAAAAACGGAAGGGACAGGTTTTATCCCGTGTAATTCAGGGGCATTATCCTTTCGGGAAGTGGACCTCATAGGAATTTGGTTCGAGTCAAAAGGCCAAAAATAAAAGAAGCGGGCGACGGGAGTCGAACCCGCGACCCTCAGCTTGGGAAGCTGATGCTCTACCATTGAGCTACGCCCGCAAATTTGTGCATTTATGATAAAAAGCGGCCATTTCCGTTGTCAAGAGTCAAAAAGTTGGTCTAAAATACGCCAAAACGGAGTGATCCCTATGCTCTATCTGACTGTATTTTTGACGATCTTGGTCTCCCAGCAATATTCCGAGCCGCTTGATACCACAAGCTTTGATTCTTTGAGCGCAGAGATCGAGACGATAGATTCCGTTTTGGATGTCGTGAGAGGCACTCCAAACGAGTGGCCTCTTCTGCTGAGAAAAGCTGAATTGCTGCTCGAAATGGGCGATACATCCCGCGCGAAGTTAACATTGAACTCTTTGATGAGGCTCGATATAGACGATTCCACCGCTGCAAAGGCCTACCTGCTTGCGGCCGAGCTGGCGGAGTCCGATTCCGCCAAAGCCCAGATATTGGCCGAGTTCTCCACGAAATACCCGTTTGCTTCGGGACGAAGGGACGCACTTCTGGAGGCAGCCGCACTGTCCGAGAAAATCGGGATGAAAAGGAAGGCTTTGGAGTTGAGGAAGATGCTTGCATCTGACTATCGAGACGGTCGGGAGTCGCAGCAATGCGCCATAGCTCGCCTTAGACTGGAGGTCGGAGACCCACAAAGAGCTGTCCTGCTCGCCAAAAGGTTGATGGCCTATCGGTCGGAACAGATGCAATCGGTTCTCTTTCGAGGGCAACTTTTGCTTGGAGATACTGTCGAGGCACTGTTGAACGGTTTCCGTTCAAACTCGCAGGAAGTCAAGGAGACCGAAGCCTCGATTCTGCTCAAGTCGGGGTATTGGGATTATGTGGTGTCCATGCTTTCGTCGGCTGAGCCATTAAGTCCCAGAGAGAGAGCAATTTTGAGCATAGCGCTGGCGGACATCGGAGAGGTCGAGCTTGCGCTCGGACATGTAGTTCAATACGAACTTTTTGACGAATTCGACTCGCTTGGATTCCCTGAGATGCGGCGTTTCTTCGAGGCTTATGAGATCCTGAACGACATGGGAGACCTCGACACGGCGATCGCCTTAGCGGCGGAGCTCCCTGACACATGGCCTTTTCTGCGGCTGAAGGCCGATATTGTGTCGAAAATGGCCGACTTCGGCAGCGACAGCTTGCCCTATCAACTTGTAACGCCTTTGATCGAAAAGTCTTACTATCCCAAAGAGCGGACGCTCCTCAAGATTTACCGATGGATGCTGGACCATGGCGATTACCCCAACGCAGCAAAACTTGAGGTCGAATTGTCAAAATACGGCTATGCGCCGCCCAAATCGGTGATGCAACGGCTCGAAGAGTTTAAGGCCTATGCGCAAAGGCTCTATGAGGCGACGGGCGACACAAGCTACGCCGTTGAGGCCGCAAGATGGGACTCGATACTGTCGGATCTCGTTCAGTTTAAGATCGACAGCCTTCAGGAGCGGTTTGATGTGCTTCTGACGAAGATCGACTCCTTGCTGGAGGATGGCGACACGGTCGCCGCATGGTCTTTGCTAAAGCTCTTCGATTGGAACGGATTCAGTTTGGACGAGGAGGATGCGGCCAAAACTGTGGAACTCGCTTTCAAACTGAGAAGATACGCGGAGGCGGAATCGTTGGCTGTTCAATACCTTCGCACATATCAGGCAGCACCTCATCGAAAGGATGTCCTCAAACTGCTTGGACTCGTGTATGTCGCACTCGGCAAATTTGAGGAAGCGGTTCTTCCACTTTACGGACTTGTCGGGGAAGACCGTGAGGCGACAAATGCATTTGCCTATGTGGCGATAAATTTGGGACACCCTGAGATAGTCAAAAAACTGGACGGATTAAGTCCAAATTTGAAGCTCAGAGCCGCTGTGAGAAGCGGAGACCTGTCCATCGCCAAAAATGTCGAGCTTGGGATGCTCGACGAGTCCCTTCTAAGGGAATTTTTGGTGTTGCTTGCCGAGCGTGAGCCTGACCGTGCGTTTAAGCTCGCCGACTCCCTGAAAGTCTCCTATATCCTTCGGGCTGAGATGGCTGTGGTATATGCGCTGAAAAAGGGCGACTTTGAGTTCGCCAAAAAGAATGCGTTGTCGGCGCGGTCGTTCTACCGCATAGGTGTGGCCTACATGAGGAGAGGTAAAGGCAAAGAAGACCTCGACAGTGCACTGGTTTATCTTCAGAAGGCCTTTGACATGGGCGAACTTGCAGATGCAGCCTTCAAAATAGGCTCCATTCACTACGCCCAAAATCGCCCTCGAAAGGCAATTGAGTTCTATCGCTTGGCTTTGAAGTGTGATACACTCAAGCCTTTGGCATTTTATAACATAGGCATGGCCTTCAAATCGCTTGGAGAGATAGACTCCGCCACCCGCTACTTGAACATCGTTGTGGATTCATTCGGGACGGATGAAATTTCATTGGATGCGGAGAATTCGTTGGCCTTCATCTATCAGGATGAGCTTTCGGATTTTGACAGGGCGTTGAGGCTTTGGAACGATCTTGAGGGGGAGCTTCAAAGCTATGACGACGAGGTTGAACTGAAGTATTGGAAAGCGGAGGCCTTGCTCGCAAGCAACAGGACGAATCAAGCCCTGCTCGAATACCTTAAGGTTGTCAAAGCTAAGCCGAAAGGCGACAACTGGCGTGCCACAGCCATGCTGAAAGCCGCCAAGATTTATGCCATCTTGGGCAAATCGAGGAAGGCGGAGAAGCTTTTCAGGCAGTTGATCGATGAACGCGGCCCCGGGGATCAGCTTTCCATTGTGGCAGAACAGGAACTTCAAAAACTTAACTTGGAGGATGAGCAATGAAGTTTTCAACTGTAATCGGTGAGTTGGACATCGGAGTGCTTGTCTTGGACAAAATTGAAGCACTCACATCAAAAAAGACGGTCATCTCATCGATTTACATCAGCAAAAAGCACGGTTTCGTCATCGGCTGGCCGACGGAAAGATGGTATCTTTGGGAACTTCCGCAGGAAGGTGCAGAACTTTTTAAGTCCCAAAGTGAAAACGGAGGACAACAGGTTCGCAGCTCGATGCCGAAAGGCGTCAAAGTCCCGATAGTGGTCTCTGCGCGCAAGGATTGGAGAGGTGTGTTTCCGAGCGTCAACCTTACGGTTCACAATCTTAAATCGGAGAAGACCGTGGAGGATTACATCAAAGAGGCGACGAAACCGATGCTTTCCACCGGAAAGTTCAGGGTCATATCCGAGCAGTCCGGCGTTACGCCTCAGAACGACATCGGCTTTTTGACGACGGCATTCGTCCTTGAGGACGGGCGCGAGCTTTACCAAGTCCAGAAATTCGTGGTGCACAAAAAGACGGCTTTCACGGTGACGGCAATGAACATCGTCCCGAACATGCCCGAAGGCTATCGACTTGACATGTCATCCATAATCAACAGCTTTGCCCTCATCGGAAAGCCGAAAGGCAGCCCCACAATGTGGCAGACTATCAAAGGAACTTTAGGACTGCTGAAAGGGTGAGGAGTGCGTTCTATTTGGATTCGGCGTGTTTCATGGCCTTTATGAGCGCATTTTCAAATTCTGCGGCCGCATTGTAACCCCGTTGCTCCAAGATGTGATTGAGTGCGATGATCTCGACGAGTGTGGCCAAGTTTTTGCCCAAACTGACATGGATTTTAACCTTTTTTATCTTGACACCCATGACATTTTCAAATTCCTGAGCAATGCCTAATCTTCTGTAACCGAACAAATTGCCTTCTTTGTTTTCGACATGTTCATTTTCGTGATCTTCGGACTTCACAAATTAGACAATTACATCCAGTCTTATTTCTTCACGGAACGCTTTGACACCAAAGAGCTTGCAGACATCGACAAGTCCAAATCCACGAACTTCTATGAGGCTTTTAAACCTGTCAAGTTCTTCGGGCACTGCGCTCATCCCGAGAATTCTGCCTTTGGGATACTCGATAAACTTTACGACATCGTCAGCCACAAGCGCATGACCTCTTGATACGAGGTCGAGAGCGCATTCGCTTTTTCCCATTTTACTTTTCCCAGTGAGGAACACGCCGACTCCGAATACATCGACAAAAGTCCCGTGTCGTGTTTCCCAATGTGCAAGTTTGCGCCAAAGGTGATCGACCAGAAGGTGTTCCAACTCCGTTGTAATTTTTCCGCTGACGATGAGCGGGATGCCTGTCCTGTCCGCCAACTCCTTCATCGGCTCAAGGGGTTCAAGATTTTTGGATATGATAACCGCTGGAATTTCGTAACTGAACAGCCGTTCGACGGCGCTTCTTCGCTGTTCAGGGGACATCGATTCGATGAAACTCCATTCAGCCATTCCGATTATCTGTATCCTTTTGGATGCGAAATGCTTTTTGTGTCCGGCGAATAATAAACCCGGCCGACAGAGCTCCCATGTTGTGATTTTCCTCGAGAGTCCCTGCCGACCGGCAACAAGTTTCAATTCCCATTCTTTTTCCTTCTCGTCCAAAAGCTGTTGAACGGTAACTTCATGCTCTAAATGTAACATGGCCTTTGTCTTTCAATTTCTCTTCGTATCGCCGAAGCTGCTTTTTCATCTTGTCTTTGAGTTCGTCAATTACATCGAGCGGTGTCTTCCCGACACTTTTGGCTGTGAGGGTGGTTCCCTTGACTCGGAGTATCAACTCCCCTTTGAACCTACCCCTCTCCTCGTCGAATATCAGTTCTCCGTCGATTATGTGGTTGGAATACCGCTCGAATGTCGAAAACCTTTTTTCGATGTGCTGTTTCAGGCCATCCGTTATAGGCATATCCTTTGCTCTCGACATGATTCTTATGTTCATCCCTGTTCCTCCTCCTTTTCAACCGAATTTTATGTGCTAAATCAAGTTAAAGCAAACCTTTAGCCGTGTCAAGGAAATTTCATCACATCCCTTTCATCCACATGAATTTGTGAAAAAACTCACTTTTGAGTAAATACATCTTTCTGATCAGACCCTCAATCGGCCCGTCCTTTCGTGTTGTCCCTTTTGAGTAAAACCCTCAAGGGTCCTGTCAATGCATATCCAAACGACAGGGCGAAAAGAGCATAATACTTCATGAAAATCAAAAGTCCAACAGCGAAAAGGAATAAGCCTATTTCCCATCGTTCAGAAAAGCCTTTCCCTTTGAAACTCGGATATTTGATTCTGCTGACCATCAATGTCGATAGGACGAAAGTGGCGGCTACGAAGAACTCTGTCGGCAGTCGGATAGCGTTGGAATCGCATATAAGGATGACCGAGACCACGAATGCGGCGGAACTTGGCGATGATAGTCCCGGATAATGGCCTTTTGGCACACGTTCCACCCATAGGTTAAACCTTGCAAGTCGATAAACCACACTCAAGAGGTAGATGAAGGGCAGCAGGGCGAAGACGGGTTTGGCATTCTGAAAAGCATAGGCATAGAGGAGAACCGAAGGCGCAGCTCCAAATGACACTGCATCGACGACCGAATCGAGTTGAAGGCCGAGTTCACTGGCAGTGCCGAGCTTGCGCGCAAGTTTGCCATCAGCCCAATCGAATATCATGGAGAAAACTATGCACCACGATGCACTGACGAAGTCGCCTTTGAGTGTGGAAAGGATTGATCGATAGCCACATAAGAGGTTCAAAGCGGTGAAAAAACCGGGTGCGCCCCTGACGGTTTTAGAGTCCTTTGAAATACGCAACGATCGTCTCGCCACCTTTCACCTTCTCCCCGATTTTTACGACTATGTGAACATCTTCCGTTGACATGGTGAGTTCTGTCCTTGAGCCGAACTTGATCATCCCGAACACCTGTCCCCTTTCGACCTTGTCGCCGGGTTTGAGATAACAGACCACACGGCGCGCCAATATGCCCGCTATTTGGGCGACTTTGTAGGTTCCGTATCTCGTCGATATTGTGGTGATAACGCGCTCGTTTTGTTTCGATGCGGCCGGCCTGAACGCCTGTAAGTGCTTGCCTTTTATGTATTTGACATCGACAACTTCGCCCTCATGTGGAATACGGTTGACATGGACATCAAGAGGAGAAAGAAAGATCGCAATTGTAACATAGTCCCTACCCTTTGAAATATCGACGATTTTTCCGTCCGCTGGAGCAAGAATGGCTTTTGGATCATCAGGGATCGACCTTTTCGGCACTCGAAAGAAGAAGGTCATAAAGAACGAGACCAAGAGGGACAGTGCGGCCAGCAACTTTACATCAAGAGCGTAAAAGATGGCCGCAAACAACAGCGGTATCAGGATGAACAGCAACCCTTCCTTTGCGATTTTCATGATGTTTTAAGTTTAAGCACCCGAAAGCACGGAGGCAAACAGGTGTCTCGTAAAAACTTTTATCTTCCCAGTCTCCTTTTCATTTCGCGGATGTTTTCTTTGACCCATTGATAGACATCGGGGGCTATCCTTTTGACCTTTGCCAAACCAGCGCTCGTGTTCCCGAGCAACGAATAGACGGCGACGAGTCCCATAGCTTTGCTTTTGACGAACTCCTCTGGTGTGTCCTGATGGACAGCCGTAAATAGCTCGACTTCATATTGTTTTGCCACTTTTTTAAGCCATCCTCCGTAACGGCGCGTTCTTGGCACATATCTGTGGCCGTTGAACTTGTATATCTTTGGAACTAAGGGAGATATTACTGGATCCAGTCCCCCGATGCCTGCGAGCCGTCGGTCCCATGAAATGATCTCCTTAACACCGTCCCCGTCGAGGTCGGTAAACGAGTCCAATCCACCATATCCGATGTTGACATCGTCAA
>QNDP01000061.1 GCA_003645975.1 Candidatus Hydrothermota bacterium
CTTCGTGTCAGTTGCAGTCTGGTGGCTCGTCTTTTCGATTCCGTCATGGACATCGGTTCGAGAGGAAGGATGTGTCGGATTGCCGCTCTCCAAAGCTATGCTCTCAGGGGTTCGGAGAATCGAGGAGATCTTCAAGGAGCTTTTGCGACATCGGAACGCGCTCCTATTCCTCATAGCTTTTTGGGTTTACAACGACGGGATCGTTACGATCGTCAAGATGGCCGTGGCCTACGGCGTCGAACTCGGCATAGGCGAGGGCGAACTAATCAAAGCCATTCTGTTAGTCCAATTTGTGGCTGCACCCTTTGCACTCATGTTCGGCTTGGCCACCAAATTTGTGCGGACTAAACATGCGTTAATTTTTGCACTTCTGATTTACGGCGTGATCTCGGTTTTTGGCTATAAAATGCAGAGTGCCAAAGATTTTTACATATTGGCCTTGATGGTGGCGACCGTTCAGGGCGGCGCCCAAGCATTGAGCCGTTCGCTGTTCAGCCGGCTCATTCCAAAGGACAGGAAAGCCGAATTTTTCGGTTTCTTTTCGCTTTCCGGAAAATTCTCCAGTGTGCTCGGTCCGCTCATGGTCGGGCTGATCGCACAGGTGAGTGGGAGCGGTAGAAACGGCGCCCTCTTTCTTTTGGTGCTGTTCGGACTCGGCATCGCCATCCTCTTGAAGGTCAAGGAGTAAAAAACTCGCTTCTGAACGATATGCGTCAAATTCTCTCTGACGGAAGGTCAGAATGGAGGCAAAATCCCCTTCTTCTCTGAGACAAAGGTTAGGGAGAGCCTTTGGTTCCCTTCGCTTTTCAGGGTAAGAGGCGGCGTGAGGGCTTAAATCCGAAACTGCAAACAACTTCTGACATGGATGACGATGGGACTGGATGGGTATTGAGAGGCTAAGTTGTCCGAGAAGCAGGGATGACTATGTCGCTGAAAATCCAGTATTTATCCCGACATCACAAACTAAAGACCTAATGCGCTCCGTCGTTTTGAGTTTTTGGCATCAAGGTTTTAAAATATCCCAGTCAAAATGAAAGGGAGGGCTTAAGGATATGAGTGAAAAAGTTAGGATTGAAAGGATTATCGCTACCGACTGCGGTTCAACTACTACGAAGGCCATTTTGATTGAAAAGAAGGGCGAAGGATTTAGGTTGATTGCACGCGGCGAAGCCCCCACCACAGTTGAGGCACCGTTCGAGGATGTAACGAGAGGTGTCTTGAACGCATTTCGAGAGGTCGAGGAGCTTACGCAGACAAAATTTCTTGAAGGTGAAAAGCTTATAAAACCGCACAAAAACGGGCGTGAAGGTGTGGACATCTATGTGTCCACATCATCGGCTGGCGGCGGACTTCAGATGCTTGTCGCTGGTGTGGTCAAATCAATGACCGCTGAAAGTGCCGCACGTGCTGCGCTCGGCGCAGGCGCTATCGTCATGGAAGTCATTGCATCAAACGACGGTCGGATGCCGCATGAACGAGTGGAACTCATAAGACGCCTCAGACCTGACATGATACTTCTGGCGGGCGGTGTTGACGGCGGAACGATAAAACATGTCGTTGAGTTGGCAGAGCTTATAGCCGCTGCCGACCCGAAACCGAGATTCGGCACAGGCTACAAGTTGCCCGTTATTTACGCTGGAAACAAAGACGCCCGCGAAAAAATCAGAGAAATCCTTGAGGAAAAGGTCGAACTTTACATTGTTGACAACATTAGGCCTGTTTTAGAGCGTGAGAATCTCGGTCCTGCGAGAGATAAAATTCACGAGCTTTTCATGGAGCATGTGATGCAGCATGCTCCCGGTTACAACAAGCTCATGACATGGACCGATGTGCCCATCATGCCGACACCGGGTGCTGTCGGATTCCTTGTGGAAAAGGTCGCACGGGAATTCAACATAGAGGTGCTTGGCGTGGACATCGGCGGCGCAACAACTGACATCTTCTCAGTTTTTCAAGGCGTGTTCAACCGCACAGTCTCGGCAAATCTTGGGATGAGCTATTCGATTTCCAATGTGATGGTCGAGGCTGGCATCGAAAACATCCTCAGATGGGTGCCTTTCAAGATCGACGAGTCGGATCTGCGCAACCGTATCCGCAACAAAATGATCCGTCCAACTACGATCCCTCAAACGCTTGAGGAACTCATAATCGAGCAGGCAATTGCCCGTGAGGCGCTGAGATTGGCGCTCGAACATCACAAAACGATGGCCGTCGGACTCAAAGGTGTGCAGCAGGAACGCACGATCTCAGAAGCGTTTGAGCAGAGGCTGAGCGGAGAGACACTTGTGAACATGATGACGCTGAACTTGGTCATAGGCTCTGGTGGCGCACTGTCGCACGCACCGCGCAGAGTCCAAGCCGCTCTGATGATGCTCGATGCATTTCAACCCGAAGGTGTTACCATGCTGACCGTCGATTCGATCTTCATGATGCCGCATCTTGGTGTGCTCGCCAATGTGCCGAAGGAGGTTCAAAAGGCCAAAAGTGAAGGCCAAGAGCCGCCTGTTGACGATGAGAACGCTGAGACATGTGAAAAGGCAGCCCTTGAAGTCTTTGATAGAGACTGCCTTATTCGACTTGGAACGGCCATAGCACCCAAAGGCGTCGGCAAACCAGGCAAACCAGTAGCCAAAATCCGTATAACTAAAGGCGAACAAGTTCTTTGGGATGGGGAACTTATGTTCGGTCAGATGGTCAGGATACCGCTTGGCGTCGGCGAAAAGGCACATGCTGTTATCGAACCCGAAAAAGGATTTGATGTCGGTGAAGGCAAAGGCAAACGGATGGAGACCGAGGTGGAAGGCGGTGTCGTCGGAATAATCCTTGATGGAAGGGGCAGACCGTTTGAACCGCCAAAGGATGAAAGGGAGAGGGTTGAAAAACTGTCAGAATGGATCAAAGTGCTCGATGTCTATCCTTGGGAGAAATATGAAGCGCTTTTGAAAAGCCACACATAGATGCGTTATGACTCCTCTCACAGTCGATGAGCGTTCGCTTGAGATCTACCTCAAAGAGATTGCGGAGCTTCCGCAACTCACTGAGGAAGAGGAACGTGAACTTATTCGGCGTGCACAGGCCGGCGACAAAGAGGCCCGCGAAAAACTCATTTACTCCTATTTGAAATTTGTTGTCGCAGTTGCCAAAAGGTATCAGGGTTATGGTGTGCCGCTTGCTGACCTGATCAACGAAGGCAATCTCGGGCTTCTCCGTGCACTCCAAAGATTTGACCTCAACCGCAAAGTCAGATTCCTGTCATATGCCAACTGGTGGATCCGACAGGCCATCATGAAAGCATTGCATGAGCAGTCTCGGTTGATTCGGGTGTCGCCTGAAAGTCGCGCAAAACTCAAAAGGGTCAAGGAGGCAGAATCGGATTTGATGCAGGAGACCGGGGAGGAGCCGACTTTTGAGGAGATCGCCAAAGAGTTGGGGGTCTCCCCTGAAGAGGTTAAGAAGGCCTACGACATCGCAATCCATGAAATTTCGATTGAGCAGCCTGTATATCGTGATAGCGATAAGGTTACATTGGCGGACATCCTTGATCAGGATGCGCTTCCATCGCCTGAAAAGGCCTATGAGGAGCGTGAACGGAGGGACAAGATCCGTGAAGCCCTAAAAATCTTGAAACCGCGTGATCGAAGGGTTCTTGAGCTCTATTTTGGGCTGCGCGACGGCCGTCCACGAACGCTTGAGGAGATAGGGCGCGAAATGGGTGTTTCACGCGAACGCATCCGCCAGCTCAAAGACCGTGCCCTCCGCCAGATTAGGGAACGGTTTGGAAAAGTGCTCGAAGATTTTGTGGAAGAATGAATTCTTCACAATTTTCTCTCCCGTCGGTTGCCGAAATTCGTTGACATTTCGTTGACACCCTGTTGCAATGTTCAATAAAATCTACATGCTAAAAAAAACGAGTGCACAGCTATGGTTACAGCTAAAGCTTTTGCACCATGTCATATCACTGGGTTCTTTCAAATTTTTGATGAAGCTGCAAATCCGCTGTCCATCGGCTCAAGAGGGGCTGGTGTTTCGCTCGAAAAAGGTATCTGGACTCAGGTTACTGCCGAGAAATCTTCGGATGCTTCGGTCAAGATATGGATCAACGATTCACCTGTGTCCGACGCTGAGGTCTCGTTGGAAGTGGTTCGCCTTTTTAGAGAGAAGTTTCCAGAACTCAGCAACTTTTCGATAGAAGTGCGGCATAAGATCGAGATGCCTATCGGTGCGGGTTTCGGCACGAGCGGGGCAGGCGCGCTCAGTCTGGCCGCTGCGCTCAATGCAGCTTTTGGGCTCGGCATGACAAGGCTTCAAGTCGCACAAATTGCCCATGTCGCCGAAGTCAATTGCAGGACAGGACTTGGAACGGTCATCGCCGAGACATTCGGAGGGGTCGAAATACGGGTCAAACCCGGTGCGCCCGGCATCGGCCGACTCGTCCAAATACCTCTATCACAAGACCTTGAGGTCGTCTGCCTGTTTTTTGGCGCACTGCCCACGAAAAGATTGCTTGCCGATCAAGACCTCCGACGTATAGTCAATGCTTTCGGCGGCAAACTGGTCGATGAACTGCTTCAAGATCCAAGCATCGAAAAACTTATGGAGTTGTCCAGAAAATTTGCCGAATTCGTGGGTCTCATGACTCCACGCATCAAAGAGATCCTGAAAGCGACCGATGAGGCTGGAATCCTTTGCAGTGTGCCGATGTTCGGCGATGCCCTATTTTCAATCGTTGATGCTCAACAAGTTCCGCAAATAGTCGAGATTTTCCGAAGGTTCAAGAACGACGGTAAAATAATCCTCAGCAAAATCGACACAAAAGGTGTGAGGGGGTGAATGATGCAGATTAACATTCCGGATGACCATCCGAGAGCTGAATCCTTGCGAATCCGCGAGAAGCTGATAGAGGGATGTCTGAACGGCGTGGTGGCTTATGCCGGACTTATAGCGCATGGTCGCGGTGAGGCGTTCGATTATCTCATTGGTGAACAAACAGTTGAGCCGGCGAAGCGCGCCATCGAGGCCGCCGTAGCTGCACTGCTCACGGCTGAACATCCGGTGATCTCGGTAAACGGAAATGCTGCCGCACTTGTGCCGCAAGACCTTGTCAAACTGGCCGAAATCACCGGCGCCAAACTCGAAGTCAATCTTTTCTACCGTTCGCCTGAACGCGAGGAGGCGATCAAAAGGGTCTTGGAATCTGCTGGTGCAAAAGAGGTTCTCGGTGTCGGCGAGAACGCATCTGCCAGAATCCCTGAAGTTGGAAGCGAACGCCGAAGGGTTGACCCGCGTGGCATACTCATCGCCGATGTCGTCCTCGTGCCGCTTGAGGACGGCGACCGCACCGAAGCGCTCGTCAAAATGGGCAAAACTGTCATCGCCATAGATTTGAACCCGCTGTCCAGAACCGCACAGACGGCGACTATCACCATCGTTGACAACATCATCCGCGCAATACCCGCCATGGTCTCAGCCGCTCAAAGACTCAAAGGTCAAGAGGACTCGCTGTTGCGCAAGATATTGAACGAATTTGACAATCGCCAAAACCTTGCCGAAATGATAGAATTCATCGCCAACAGGCTTAAAGAGATAGCGAAATCAAAGATGTCAACTGCCTCATCTGGAGGGTTTTAATGGCTTTTGACCGCATCTTCGTGCTCGGTGCAGGCGCTATCGGAAGCGCGTTCGGCGCCCTCCTTTCACGGAAATTCGATGTTACCCTTTTCGGCAACAAACAACATGTTGAAACTGTCAAACTTCACGGTTTGGAGCTCAGCGGCGATGTTGACGGCGTGTTTTATCCCGAAGCCGAACTTGAAATCAATTCCTTGCCACCAAACACTTTGCTTATCGTAACCACAAAAGTCCACAGAACCTTTGCCGCTTTGAATTCGATCAAGCACTTGATGCACAATGAATTGACCATTTTGCTTCTGCAAAATGGGTTGGGCAACAAGGAGATCGCAAGGAAGGCCGTCGGCGACAAACCGAACATCCTCCGAGGCATCACATCCGCAGCAGCCGAATTTTTCCAGCCCGGAAAGGTCAGGTTCTGGTTCGGTAAGACCCTGATCGAAAACGGATTCCGTTCAAATGAAATTGCTGAAATGTTCAACAGTTGCGGACTTAAAACGGAGATCTCGAAGGACATCAAGACCGAGATCTGGCGCAAACTTGTCGTCAACTGCGTGATAAATCCTTTGACCGCAATCTTTTGCGTTAAAAACTTTGAGATTGCGTCGGATGAACTCAAGTCGGTTCGACATGCAATCGTCGATGAGTGCCTAAAGGTTGCTGAGGCAGAAGGGGTTCATCTTTCAAAGGATTTGGCGGAGATGATCGATTCGGTGCTGGGCAACTACACGAATTATTCCTCGATGTGCCAAGATGTTATGAAGGGCAAGCCGACGGAAATCGACTTCATCAACGGCAAAGTCGTGGAGCTCGGTCGAAAGCACGGCATCCCGACCCCGATAAACCAAGTTTTGGTCAATTTCATCAAATTTATTGAGAGTCATGGCCATGAATTTTGTCGAAAAAATTAGGGCCAAAAAGGGCAAAGAAAAGATCATCATGCTGACCGCCTATGACTACCAGATGGCGAAGTTGCTCGATGAGGTCGGCATCGATCTGATCCTCGTCGGCGACAGTCTCGGCATGGTGTTTCAAGGCCATCCGAACACAAAGTCCGTTACGATGGAGCACATGGTCTATCACATTGAGGCTGTGGCTCGTGGAGCGAAACGGACGCCCATCATCGGCGATATGCCGATCCACAGCTATGACACGGTTGAAGATGCCCTCCGCAATGCCAAAAGGCTCATCGAAGCAGGTGCGCACGGTGTGAAACTCGAAGGTCTTCATTCCAAAGTGATTTCAGCTTTAATCGAAAACCAGATCCCTGTTATGGGGCATGTTGGAATGTTGCCACAAACTGCCGAAACCTACCGTGTTCGTGGCAAAAAGCGTGAGGAAGCAGAACGGATTTTGCAAGATGCCGTTGAGTTAGACAAACTTGGAGTCTTCGCCATTGTCTTGGAATGCATTCCTGAATCGCTTGCCAAAAAGATCACCGAATCGATCAATGCGCCGACGATCGGCATCGGTGCA
>QNDP01000062.1 GCA_003645975.1 Candidatus Hydrothermota bacterium
CTCACATCGGTGGCCATCGTGCCGAAGACCCGTGAGGACGAGGAGAAGGTGTCCGAAGGACTTGCACGGCTACACGACGAAGACCCTACCTTTGAATTCAAATACGATCCTGAACTCCATCAGACGCTTATCTATGGACTCGGCGAGATGCATCTCGATGTGATCGTCTCGAAGCTGAAGGAGAAGTTCAATGTCAATGTCGATACTGAACGGCCGAAGATCCCGTATCGTGAGACCATCCGCAAGACCGCCAAAGGCATGGGCAGGTTTGTCAAGCAGACCGGCGGGCGCGGCCAATACGGTATCTGCTACATCGAGATCCAGCCTCTGCCGCGCGGACAGGGCTTCGAGTTCGAGGACAAAATCTTCGGTGGCGCCATCCCGAAAAGCTACATCCCATCGGTCGAGGTCGGCGTCAAGAAGGCGATGGAGCGCGGTGTGCTCGGAGCTAAGGTTGTGGATGTCAAGGTGATTCTTTACGACGGCAAATATCACGAAGTTGACTCATCAAACTTCGCATTTGAGGTCGCAGGCTCACTTGCGTTCAAAGATGCCGAGGCCCAAGCCGATCCGTATCTCCTCGAGCCGATTTACGAGGTTGAAGTCCTTGTGCCAGAGGAGAATATGGGCGATGTGATCGGAGACCTAAACGCAAGGCGTGGCCGCATTCTCGGCATGGAAGCTGCCGGTAAGTTCCAGAAAATCAAGGCACATGTGCCGCTTGCCGAACTTTACAAATATGCGTCAACCTTAAGGTCGATCACAAAAGGGCGCGGCACTTTCACCATGAAATTCTCGCATTATGACGAGGTGCCGCGTGAAATTGCACAGAAGATCATCGAGGAACTCAAGCGTGAGCAAGAGGAGGGCAAGTGAGGCATAGGAGGACAAAACTTTTGTGGTTCGCTATCATCGCCATCCTTGTGGCGGTGCCTACTTGCATTTTTTTGAACAGGAGGGGGGCAACCACGATGGACAAACTTGAGTTCACTTCAATTGAGGCCTGGGTAAACCTGATGCCCGTCATCCTCGAACCCGGCCAGAGCCCACCGAAGGCAAGGGGACACATCGTCTTGAAACTTCAAAATTTGGATGACGCAAAACTGGCTTCCGTGAGGGTCTATACAGCCGACGGACATATCCTTGCGGAGAACCCGAAAATCGACTTGAAAGACAGCAATGTCTTGCACATCAGCGAGTTGGAGTTATCCGCCGATGACACCGTCTTTGTTGTGATTGAAGTCGAAAAAAGCGGCAAAAGATTTGAATTCAGAAGTCCAACGGCTGTGGTTCGACCAGTCTATTGAAAATCAAGGCATTGACTCGAAAACGAGGTGAATCATCATGATCGGTTTGGTATTATCGGTGCTGTTGTCGTTAAACGGAGTTGAGGTGCAGGCACGGGATGTGCCTGACGATCAGGGCGGCGCTGTTGAGCTTAGAGTTAACTTTAGCCGCCCGTTGGACATATCAAAAATCCTGATATACAGAGTGGCGAACGGGGACACCGTGTCTAAAAAGGTGGCCGAACTTGATGTCAACGGCCAGACCAAAATCAAATACATCGACAAACATGTGAAAAACGGTGTGCCCGTGCAATATACGCTGTTCCTTATCTCACAACTCGGAGACACTCTTGGAACTGTCAGAACGCAGATGGTGGAGGCGAAGCCTTCCATCTTCAACAAGCGCAAAACATTCCTACTTCTCGCTGTGCTGAGCTATATCGCTCTGCTGATCTATTTCATGTCCCAGGCGCGCAGGGGTAGGGAACTCTATCTCCGTCCAATAGCAGGACTTATTGAGGTTGACAACGCCATCGGACGCGCAACCGAGATGGGCAGGCCGATCCTGTTCTCACCCGGTCTCTCCACGATCTCAGATGTGGCCACAATAGCCGCTTTGAACATCTTGGCTTACATCACACGTAAGGTCGCCGCCTACGAGACCCGAATTATCGTCCCTGTCTATGACCCGATCGTTTATACCATTGCGCAGGAAGTCGTTAAGGACGCCTACACCGCAGCCGGCCGTCCCGACCTCTACCGTGCTGAGGATGTATTCTTCCTGACGAGCAGGCAGTTCGCTTACGCCGCAGGTGTCTCGGGCATCATGGTGCGCGAGAAGACCGCAGCTAACTTCTTTATGGGCTATTTCTTTGCAGAGTCGCTGATCTTGGCTGAGACAGGTGCGTCAACCGGTGCGATCCAGATTGCAGGCACTGACGCTGTTACTCAGTTGCCGTTCTTTATCACCGCCTGCGACTACACACTGATGGGCGAGGAGCTTTATGCGGCAGGCGCCTATCTCGCTAAAGACCCGAGACTTACAGCGACGATCAAAGGACAGGATGTCATGAAAGCCACTTTGGCCACGCTGCTCTTGCTCATCACATTGATTGCGTTCATCGGACCCAAACTCGGACTCCACATCAATTGGGAAACATTTAAAGCCTATATCGTTGGCTTGTAAGGAGGTATGACCATGTTTCTATCGAGAACATTGCCGATGATCCTCGTTTTCGTTATGGGTATCATAGGATTTTCGCTTTACTTCATTCCACATCCAGCAGCAAGGCAGTTCGAGAACACGCTTTCGCAGTGGTCGATAGCAATTGGCTCGTTCGCAATCTTTTTGGCTATCACATCGCTTATCCGCAGATACATCAACAACATCAAGCGCGGCAAGGATGTGTTTTACAGCATTGTGGCGCTCGTCGCACTTTTCGGCATGGCTGGTCTCGGCCTATTCGCTGGAATCGATGAGAAAAGCCTTTTCCAGAAGATCTTCATCAATGTGAATGTTCCGCTTGATGCCACAATGTTCTCGCTGTTGGCGTTCTATGTAACTTCCGCTGCCTACCGTGCATTCCGCGCCCGCAATGTTGAAGCGACCCTGTTGTTAGTTACCGCTGTCGTGGTGATTCTCGGCATCTCAACCATCGGCGATACACAGGTTTGGCTGCGCAAGACCGCTGAGTGGATCATGAATGTGCCGAACCTTGCACAGAAGCGTGGAATCCTTATCGGAGTCGGACTCGGAGTCATTGCGACATCGGTTAAAATCATTCTGGGAATCGAAAGAAACTGGATGGGAGGCTGAGTCATGGCCAACAACGAAAAGAAAACAACAACATTTTTGGAAAAGATCGGGCAAATCCCGCGCTTTTGGATCTATCTCGGCCTTTTGGTCATTTTGATGCTTCCTCTCATTCTTCGGATCAAAGCTAAGCCGCGCATGGGGATGGAGACCAAGATGGTCTATGACTTTATTGACAGTCTGCCCCCCGGCTCAGTCATCATGCTTTCGTTCACTTATGGGCCAAGTGCAAGGCCGGAACTTGAGCCGATGGCACTTGCCATTATGCGCCATGCCTACATGAGGGGCATCAGGGTCATGGGAATGACCCTCAGTGTGGAAGGCACGGGACTCGGTCTTGAGGCGATGACGCGCGTCGCCAAAGAGTTCGAGGAGGCAGGATACCCGTTGACCTATGGCGAGGATTGGGTCTATCTCGGCTACAAGACAGGCTGGGCGATGGTGATTCGTGGCATCGGAGGCGACTTCCATGAGACATTCCCTCGAGATTATTACGGAAATGATACGCGTAAGATGGCGTTGACGAGAGACATTCAGAATTACGATGACATAGCCCTTGTCATAGACTTCGCAAGCGGCGGCTCACCGGGTTCATGGATAACCTATGCATACCAGCAGTTTGACCAGAAGGTCGCAGCAGGTGTTACAGCGGTTATGGGCGCCGACTGGCAGCCATACATCCGAACAGGCCAGCTTGTCGGGATGCTGAACGGCATGAAAGCGGCCGCCGACTACGAAGCTAAAACTATCGAAATGATGGAAAAACGGTTCGGTTACACGCCAAAACCTTACGCAACGGTCGGAATCGTATCCGTAACATGGGCGCAGATTTACCTGATTATCCTGATCATCATCGGAAATATCTCGTTCTTTGCACTTCGTAGGAGAAGGAGGAGGTAAGCCATGCCTGCAATCCTCACTTGGCTCATAAGCTGGAAAACATTGGCCGCAATTTTGACATTGGCCATTATGTCGTTCCTTTACAAAGAGAACCCATTTTATCGTTTTGCTGAATACCTTTTCGTTGGGCTTTCCGCAGGTTATGGGTTTGCAATGACCTACCACCTTGCAATGAAGCCCAACCTGCTCAGGCCGTTCATTATCCCGTTGCTCCAAAGGATCCATATTCTTGGAGGGGAACCACTTCCGATAAATTGGTGGTATATCATCCCGACATTTTTTGCGCTGTGCTATCTCTCGGTGATTGTGCCTAAGTATTCAAACATCATAAGGTTGCCTTTTGCGTTCCTGCTCGGTCTCGGTTCCGGAATGGCGATTCCGAGGAGCTTCCAAGCCGCTATCCTCGAACAGCTTTGGGACACGATCCTCCATCCGAAAGGTTATCACGGCTATGTTGATATGTCCGAAAAATATGGGTGGAGCCTCACTCTCGTGGTCGTAAGTGCAATAATCATCTTCGTCTCCGTGCTCGCAGTGCTCGCCTATTTCTTCTTCTCAAAACCGCACAAAGGCGCTTATGGCAAGTTTGCCCGTTTCGGAATCATCATCCTGATGATAGGATTTGGCGCTTCCTTCGGCTCGACGGTGATGGCGCGTTTCTCACTCCTCATCGGACGATTGATGTTCCTGCTCAGTTGGATAAGTGGGTTCCCACATTAACAAATTTTTGGAACTAAATTGAGATGGTGAAGAGGTCGATTTTTCTCGGCATTTTGATTTCGGTCTTTGTGTTCGTCGGGTGCAAACGGACAAAAAAGGAAGCCCCGAAGGAACAGGAGGTTGTTGATACCTTGAGTCTAAGGGAGATAGAGGCTGAATCGACTGAGGTCCAAGTGGTTGAGGCTAAGGATCACGGCGTGCCTTGCAATCCTGAGAGCAGCGTCGTGTTCAGCTTCAAAACGCTTGACGGCAATGACATAGACATCTGCGACTATCGAGGTAAGGTCGTAATCCTCGACTTCTGGGCGACTTGGTGTGGCCCGTGCCGCATGGAGATCCCCGGATTCATCGACCTCCAAAACAAATACAGCGATAAGGTTCAAATCATAGGACTTGCGGTTTCCGACAAGCCTGAGAGGGTGCGCCAATTTGCGCAGACTTTCGGGATGAACTATCCGGTCGGGATGGCGCCGCCCGAAGTGCTGAGGATGCCTTATTTCGCTGGAATACGCTATATTCCAACCACTTTCATCATAGACAAGGAAGGAAAAGTCCGGTATCGGCAGGTAGGTTATGCATCTAAGGACTTCTTCATCGACTGGATAGAACGACTTTACGCCGAAAAATAAAATGTTGAGCTACAAAGACGGCACGCTCTATGTGGAGGGTGTGCCTGTTCACAAAATAGTTGGTGAAACGGGCACGCCCGTTTATATTTACAGCCTCAACAAGTTGGTCGAGAATTATCGAAGATTTGAGGCCGCCTTCGACATCCCACATTTGACCGCCTATTCGCTTAAGGCCAACGCCAATTTGAATTTGATACATAAACTTGCGACTCTGGGCGCTGGCGCTGATGTCGTCTCGGTCGGTGAACTTCGGAAGGCGCTTCTCGCAGGATTTTCACCGCAGAAGATCGTTTTTGCAGGTGTTGGCAAACGGAGCGACGAGATAGAATTCGCAATAAAAACCGGTATCCTGCTGCTCAATGTGGAGTCTGAGGGCGAATTCTTTGAGATCGAACGCATTGCAGCGAAATTGGAAAGGCCTGTGAATATAGCGATCCGTATCAACCCGGAGTTTGCAGCATCCAGTCAAAAACAGAGGATGGGGATCAGCACGAGCGAACGCGGCACGAAATTCGGCGTCCCGCTCGACCACGCAGTCCGACTTTACGAACATGCCCGAAGGTCTAAGTTTTTGATACCAAAAGGAATCCATGTCCATCTCGGCTCTCAGATCAAAACGCCTCAGCCCTATGTCCAAGCGTTGCAGTGGCTTAGACCTATCATCGAAGAGTTTCCGGAGATAGAGATCCTCGACATAGGCGGCGGATTCGGAATACCCTATTCAGAGGCCGAACTCGACCAATTCGTTGAAATCGAGGAGATTGGCAAAGTTCTGTCCCCGATATTGAAGGAAATCGGCAGGTTCGTCGTGTTTGAGCCCGGCCGCATGATAGCCGCAAACATCGGCATCCTTGTTACTAAGGTGCTTTACACGAAGCGTTCAGGAAACAGGCACTATGTCATAGTCGATGCCGCAATGAACGATCTGCTGCGCCCGGCGATGTATCGAGCCAAGCACAGGATCATCCCTTGCGATCTGACGAAAGGCAGAAGTTCGGTTGTCGTCGATGTCGTTGGCCCCGTATGTGAACCGAGAGATGTGCTGGCCGAGCAGGTGGCACTGCCTCAGCCGCAAAGTGGCGAGTTGTTGGCGATACTCGACACCGGTGCCTACGGTTTCGTCCTCTCGTCGAACTACAATGCGCGAATGAGGCCGCCCGAAGTTATCGTGGACGGTGATGAGTGGGCTGTCGTTCGCAGTCGAGAAAATCTGTTCGATCTTATTCGGAATGAACATGTTTTCGTGCCGATGGTTGAAAAAGGGAGCAAACCCTTACGGCGGGCGACCGTGAGAGTGGGAGTTACCGACATCCGGGCTCTGCCGACATTCCGTTCCGAACGGCTTTCTCAAGCGATTTTCGGGTTCACAGTGAAAGTTCTTGAGGAACATGGAGATTGGTCGTTTGTCGAATTGGAGTCAGACGGCTATCGAGGTTGGATTAGGTCAAAACATCTCGAGGCTGTTGATGGCGACGCCGACGACTGGTCTCACATTGTGAAAGTGCCGTTCGCCAAAGTGTTCGCAGGCCCCAGCGAGGCATCGGAACTGATTTGCAAACTGCCTTTGAATGCGCGCATCAAACTGCATCACATGGTCGGCGACTTTGCTGCGTTTCCGTTCAGAGATGGCAAGATGGGCTATGTGCAATTCGGCGAGCTATTACACCGCTCGGAGATCCGCCCGGATCTCAATGCCATGCTTGCA
>QNDP01000063.1 GCA_003645975.1 Candidatus Hydrothermota bacterium
AGATGGCGGTCTATGTGCCGATTTCACCCGAAGCGCTGGCCGAGAACATGATGCTCCTACTTTCGCCTTACAACATCCTATCGCCTGCACATGGCAAACCGCTGGCAGCGCCTACCCGCGACATGGTCATCGGTCTCCACTACCTCACGAAAGTGAGACCCGGCGCTAAGGGCGAAGGCAAGCTCTTCTCATCGGTCGATGAGGTGAGACTCGCTTATGAACACCGCTACATCGACCTGCATGCTTTGATCAAAGTGCCTATCGACGGAAAAATCATCGAAACGACTTACGGACGCATCATCTTCAACGAAATTTTGCCTGAAGAGCTTCGCAAAGAACTCGGTTTCGTGAACGAGGAGCAGAACAAGAAGACATTGGCCGCACTTGTCGGAAAGGCCCACAAGCTGCTCGGAAGCATCAAGACTGCTGAATTCCTTGACCGTTTGAAGGATTGCGGCTTCCTCTATGCCACACTTTCCGGTTTGACCTTCGGAATCGAGGACATGGTGGTCCCTCCGGAGAAGAAGGCGATAATCGACGAAGCGATGCGCAAACGGGACGATGTCGAGGAGGCCTATCGCAAAGGCCTGATCTCACGAATCGAGAGATACCAGAAGATTCTGGACATTTGGACTGAGGCGACCGAACGTGTGAAAGATGCAATGCTCAAACGCATGAAGGAAGACCGTCATGGATTCAACCCGATCTGGATGAGCGTCTATTCCGGTGCTCGTGGTAACGAGGATCAGGTCAGGCAGATCTCCGGAATGCGTGGCTTGATGGCAAGACCCGCGAAGGCGAAGGATGTGGTCGGAGAATTCATCGAGACGCCGATCATCTCGAACTTCAAAGAGGGCTTGAATGTGCTCGAATACTTCATCTCGACTCACGGCGCCCGTAAGGGACTGTCCGACACAGCGTTGAAGACAGCGAACGCCGGACACCTGACCCGAAGGCTTGTCGATGTCGCTCAGGAAGTTGTTGTTACTATGGAAGATTGCGGCACGGTCATGGGACGCCGAATGACTGCACTCAAAGAGGGCGAGACCATTATCGAGCCGCTGCGCGAGCGCATCGTCGGCCGTGTGGCACTCGAAGATGTCTATGACCCAACGACGGGCGAAGTCATTGTCAAGGAAGGCGAGGAGATCACGGAAGCCGCCGCTGCACGAATCGAGGAGGCCGGCATCGAGGAGGTCGAAGTCCGTTCCGTGCTCCGTTGCAAGGCGAAACATGGCGTCTGTGCAAAATGTTACGGCCGAAATCTGGCGACCGGCCGCATGGTCGAAATCGGTGAGGCGGTCGGCGTCATTGCAGCCCAATCGATCGGTGAGCCGGGCACTCAGTTGACGCTGAGGACATTCCACACCGGCGGCGCAGCCGAGCGTATCGCTGAGATCGCAAAACACATAGCTCCTTTCGATGCAGTGGTCAAATTCGAGAACCTTGAGACCGCCAAGCGACCGAGCGGGGAAGTCGTCTCCCTCTCAAAGAAGGGATGCATGATCCTCGAGGAAATCGGTGGATCGAACCGTGTCCGTAGGTTCAATGTGCCTTACGGTTCTGTTCTGCTTGTCTCAAACGGTCAGGAAGTCAAGAAGGGCGAAACACTTTGTGAATGGGAGCCTTACTCGCTGCCCATTCTGGCCAAAAAAGGTGGCATGGTCGTATTCGTCGATCTGATCGAGGGTATTACGCTTCGTGAAACCGTCGAGGAAGGCAAAATTGAGCGTGTGGTTATGATGGACAGGCATAAACGCCACTTCCCGAAAATCGTTATCGTCGATCCGGAAACCGGCGAAGTGCGTGAGGAGATACATCTGGTCAAAGATGCTCGACTTGCTGTCCATGAGGAGGAGATTGTTCAACCGGGCGCTTTGATAGCGCGTGTGCCTCGTGAGGTCGGCAAGACACGCGACATCACCGGCGGACTGCCAAGGGTCGAGGAGCTGTTTGAAGCCCGTTCCCCGAGCGACAAAGCGATCGTTTCGGAGATCGACGGCATCGTCAAGATCGAAGGACCTGAACGCGGTTACTACCGCATCAAGGTGATTCCAGAAGTCGGTGAGACTAAAGAGTATCTGGTGCCTTACGGCCGTTACCTCTTGGTCGGCGACGGCGAACGCATCCAAGCCGGTGAGCCGCTCACTACGGGACCAATCGACCCGCACGACATCCTCAGAATCAAAGGAAAGGACTATGTGCAGGAGTTCTTGCTCGACCAGATTCAGGAAGTCTATCGACTTTCAGGTGTTAAGATCGACGACAAACACATCGAGGTCATCGTGCATCAGATGATGCGCAAGGTGAGGATCGAGGACTCCGGCGACACGAAGTTGGTCGAGGGTGAGATCGTCGATGCCTACAAGGTCGAAGAGGAGAACGAGAAGGTGCAGAAGCGTGGTGGAAAACCAGCACAGTATCGACCAATCCTGTTGGGCATTACGCGCTCATCGTTGACGACCGATAGCTTCATCGCAGCGGCAAGCTTCCAAGAGACCACGAAGGTGCTTGCACAGGCAGCCATCTCAGGCGCTTACGATGAACTCAGAGGGCTCAAGGAAAATGTGATCATCGGCAGTCTTGTGCCGAGCGGAACCGGTTTGCGGAAATACCGAGACCTTGAGGTCAAAGTTGAAGAGGTGGTCGAAGAGAAGGTGGCGGTGCCGGAGAAAGCCGCTGCTTCTGCACAGGCAGCGGTCGCAGACGGAGGCGGCAAATCCTCTAAGGAATAGCGGACTTCTGTCCGGTTTTGAACACAAACCGAATGCGGGGCGGTTTCGCCCCGCTTTTTGTTTGTCGCCCTTTGAGAGGACACCGCAGCGAACCTCGACGCCGCTGTGTCTTACACCGATTTCACATCGACCTTATTGGTAGAATTGCAAATTTGAAGACGGTGATTTTGGGGCAGAAACTGCCAAAGTCGAACTCAACGATAGCCACTCTCAGAGCTGCTGAACATCTCTCCAAATACCTTCATGGTGCTTGGGTTTCAAAATGCTTGCGGCCTATCCGACCTCCTTCTGGCTTTTCACAAATGTCAGAATGCCGACAGCCGCTATTGCGGAAGTTATTGCTCCATAAGCGAAAGGCGCATAAGCTCCGACCTTGTCCCACAGAACACCTGCGATCAGACTGGCCGGTAACAACGAGAGTCCCATAGCGGTGTGATAGATGCCGTAAGCTGTCCCAAGTCTCTCTTGAGGCACGAAATCCGCAACGATCGCTCTCCCAACACCTTCGACCATGGCGTAGTAAAGCCCATAAACCGCAAACAGAAGCAACACGAAAGATTTTGAGCCTGCGACTGCAAGTCCAAGATACACAAGTGCAAAGACGATGTAGCCCATTCCAAGCACATTCTTGCGCGGAACTCTGTCGGAAAGTGTGCCCATCGGTGTTGCAAAGATCGCATAGACTATGTTGAAAATCATGTAAAGCCCAACTGTTGAAGATGTCGAGAATCCGATGTTGCGGGCGCGCAAAATGATGAATGTATCGCTCGAATTTCCTATCGCAAAGATTATCGAAAACAGAAGGAAGATTTTGAATTGAGTACTAAACCCTTTGAGCGACAATTTGGGACGGGATTTCTCCGCTTCAGGGGATAACTTTCTTTGAGGCTCTTTGACAAAGATGAGCAGCACGAGCACGGCGATGGCGCCCGGAATCGCTGTTAGATAGAAAACTGTGCGATAGCCGTAATGGAAAGCAGCGAACAATGTGAAAGTGATCAACGGTCCCAATATTGCCCCCAAAGTGTCAAGTGTTCGATGGAGTCCAAAGGCTGTGCCACGCACCGATTGGTCAACGGACTCGGCAATCAAGGCATCTCGTGGTGAGGTCCGAATACCTTTGCCTATGCGGTCGGATACCTTTGCGATGAACACATGAAGCCAATGTGTGGAGAATCCCATCAACGGCTTGGCTATGTTTGAGATCGAGTAACCGATAACCACAAGCACCTTCCGACGCTTCATGATGTCCGAGAGATACCCTGAAAATACCTTCAAAAGGCTTGCAGTGGCCTCCGCCACTCCTTCGATGAGTCCGATAGCTGTAACGGGAGCGTGGAGCAACTCCCTGAGAAACAGAGGGATAATCGGGTAGATCATCTCCGAAGAGATGTCAGTAAAAAATGAGACAATGCCAAGCCAAATGACATTCTTGGGAATCCTGCGTTTTTCGGCCATTTTTGTCTCCTTCCGTTTTGAGTGTTTTTTAGAAGACTGCGCTCAAAGACCACCGAAAATTGAGAAATTGCAACTCTGTAAACCACAAAGATGTCGATGGGACAACACCGTTGCTAAAACTTATTTACCCTTCAGCAACTTTGAACATGCCTTTTGAACTCGATAAGCTCTTGGATTTTAAACCTTTGAAGATTTCAAGCAGTCTGTTTTTGATGACTTCTTTCAACTCCTCAATGCCTTCGCCGCTTCGAGCGGACACGAAAACGGCATCAGAATACTCGGACGATAAGCGTTCGATGGCTGTCCTATCGAGCAATAGATCGATTTTGTTGAACACACGAATGAGCGGCTTATCGCCGCAACCTATCTCTTCGAGGGTCTTTTCAACTATCTCGATCCGCCCCGAAAGCCGCGAACTCGTGATGTCGATGACATGGAGCAACAAATCGGCCTCTCGAACCACTCCGAGAGTCGCACGGAACGACGCAACGAGGCTGGGAGGCAAGTCCTCTATGAAACCGACGGTATCGGAGAGAACCACTGGTTTGGGCATGTCTTCGATGTAAAAAATGCGCGTTGTCGCATCGAGTGTAGCAAAAAGTTTATCTTCTACAAGGACATCCGCTTTCGTGAGTCGATTCATAATGCTCGACTTGCCCGTGTTTGTGTATCCCACAAGTGAAACTTTCAAAATCTCTTTTCTGCGCTTCCTTTGAATCTCCTTTGTCCGCTCGATTTTTTCGAGTTCACGCTCAAGATGTCGTATTCTGCGGGAGATATGAAATCTATCTTCCTCAAGTTTCTTTTCGCCGGGGCCCCGTGTTCCGATACCGCCACCGAGACGGGAAAGTTCTCGGCCGCGTCCCACAAGTTTCGACAGTCGATAGCGAAGTTGTGCAAGTTCAACCTGTATCTTTGCTTCAGCCGTTTTCGCATGTTGCGCAAAGATATCCATGATTATTTCGGTTCTATCCAACACCTTGCATTTGAGCAACTTTTCGAGATTTCGGGTTTGAGAGGGTGAGAGCTCACAATCGAACACAACCAGATCAATGCCAAAATCTTGGACTATTCTGGCGATCTCCTGTGCCTTGCCTCGACCGATATAAAAAGACGGATCGATCTTGTCTCGAATTTGGATAATTTTTTCAAAGACCTCAGCTCCTGCGGTTTCGGTAAGCTGGGCAAGCTCTTCAAGTCGATCAATTTCATGCCATCGCTCCTGTGAGGAAAGCGCAAGTCCAACGATGAGCGCGCGCTCCTTCCGACTCTCCTGTGTCAAGTCTATCAATTTCTTCATGGCTTGTAGAGTCTTGTTTGGCAAAATTGCATCTTTTTTGATGCGCTTTCGGCAATTTCCGGATTTATTTCGTATCCGACCCCATTTCTTCCCAAGTCTCTGGCAGCTACCAGCGTAGTGCCAGAGCCGAGAAATGGATCTAAAACTGTTTCACCGACATAGCTGAACGCCTTTATCAACCGATATGGAAGTTCGTAAGGGAAAGGCGCCGGGTGAGAACGCCTATCACCGCTCCCTTCGGGCTTCATAAGCCATACATCGCTCTTTTTTAAAGACAGCCAGAACTCTTTGTCTAACTTGGATTTTTCTTTTTGTTCAGGTGTCAGATGAGCATATTTTCTGTAATTTTTGGGAGCAGGCTTCTCAAATTCGAGGATGAACTCATGGGCGTAGTTTATCAAAATGTTTCCGGGATAGGGATATGTTCCAAAATGTGCCCTAACCGAATTTGTTTTGTGCCAAATTATTTCGCGGCGAAAAATGAATCCGATTTTTTCGCATAAATCGATGGTGCGTCCCACAATGTTGAGGCTTTTAAAACCGCTGGCCGTCCTAACAGGCAAATTCATCACATTTATAAACGCCTTGCGCCCGGGCTGTAATACCCGATAAGCCTCTCTCCAAACCTTGCTTATCTCAAAGAACCACTCGTCGAGGTCATGAATGTTACCCAGATCTCCTTCGATAGGTTCTCTCGAATACATCTTGGCATTGAAGTATGGGGGCGATGTGATGACTAAATGAATTGAATCGTTTTTTAATTCCGACATGTCCCTTGCATCTTTAACATAGATAACTTGAACTGTGGAATTTACTTTTAAATTGTAAAGTTTGGGGAAAGATTTTTTATGAACAACTTGGTTAAAACGTTTTTCAATCTTCACAACATCTTCAAGTCTAAATCTATACTGCCCACTCGGGGCTTTATAGGCGTTTAATTCTCCCCTTTTCACGAGTTCATGCACACTTGCCACATCTATACCCAGATATTTTGCCACCTCAATAGCGGACAGATAATTTCTTTTGCCAAACTCATTCATAGCGACCTCTTCGAGCGATATTTTCGCAAGTTAATCAAAATTATAGACCAAAATTTGAGGGCGGTGCATTTCACGAGTTATTAGTCATTCAGTTTGGAGTATTTATTATAGACGGCAAAGTATCAATAAAATGCATCCTCTACATCCTCCCAACCCTTGTATAGCTAATCATCCTATCCTTAGCTCGCTCCGTCGCCACCCACCTATCAATTCCCGCTGTCTCAATCGGGATCTCTATTCTAACCTCAAATATATCACAGCCTTATAAATTTCCCAGTCCCATTTCTATGATCTTCATTGAAAAATCCACATCACTAACTAAACCTATGACCGAACTATTGTTCTGACCCCAGATTCGGAGAGTTGCAATAGAATTTATCAATTGATATAATAACGGCACTCATTGAAAAGCAAGGAGGGAATGATGCCTAAGAAGAAGGTTAGAATTGATCCTGATCTTTGTGTGGGAGATGCAATTTGCGTTG
>QNDP01000064.1 GCA_003645975.1 Candidatus Hydrothermota bacterium
AACTGTTCTTCACACTCCTTGAGGAAGCCGTCAGGAGGTTGTCGGGTAAGGAGATACCACAGCCACCGGAGGTCAAATTGAGAGGTGTAACCGCATTGTTACCAGAGAGTTACATCCCTGAAGCCGAAGTGAGGATCGCTTTTTACAGAAGAATCTCAAACGCAGGAAAACTTGATGAACTCGACGCCATCCGAAGGGAACTGAGAGACAGGTTTGGGCGGATGCCACGCGAAGCGGAACTCCTTTTCAGAGTGGCTGAGTTCAAAATTATCGCTGCGTCAAAGGGTTACGATAAGGTAGTCGTTTCAAACGAATTCGTCGAATTCCATCGAGATGATTCGGTTAAGAAACTCAGGATTGACATTCCTGTCGAGACGTTGAGCCAAATCCTATAATAAGCCTCGAATTTGCAATGTGATAGCAGCTTGTCAGGACATTGCTGCGTCGATGGAGTGCTCCCGGATTTGACTGGATCGGCGATTTGATAGGCCAAGCTGTTGAAAATTCGGCAGATTTGTGCAAAATAAGAGGCAAAACATCACGAGGAGGGTTGGCAATGTCAAGTTTACGAAGACCGTCAGTTGCAGGGGCCTTCTACCCTTCGGATCGCACTGAACTCGGAAATATGCTCAGCCAATTGTTTTCCCAATCGCCTGTGCGTCCGGTTCAAGGCGATTTGCTGGGCTTAATGGTGCCCCATGCTGGCTATGTGTATTCCGGGATTCCAGCGGCTACTGGCTACAAGTTATTGAAAGGTAAGGAAATAGATACCGTGATCATCTTCGGACCAAGCCACAGGTTGCCGTTTTCTGGCATTGCGGTTTACCCTGATGGCGCTTGGGAGACACCGCTCGGCATAGTTGAAATCGATGAGGAATTGACTGGACAACTGGCAAGCAAGAGCAAGGCTTTTCTCACATCGATCCTTTATCACGAGGGAGAACACTCCATAGAGGTTCAAATCCCATTTCTCCAATTTGTTCTTGGTGAAGACTTTAAGATTGTTCCATTGCTCGTTGGGAGCGTCTCACTTCCGACACTGCTCGAGGCAGGCGATGTCCTGGCTCAGGTGCTGGCGGAACGCAAAAATTGGGTCATCATAATGAGTTCGGATCTCTATCATGGTTATTCCTACGATGAATGTCGCCTTTTCGACTCAAGGACTATCTCCACCATCATGGACTTGGACGAGGAGCAGATTTACAACAGTGCGGTTCGAGGCGAAATAGAGGCGTGTGGGATCATGGGGGTGGTCGCTGGAATCCGTGCACTTAAAAAAAGCGGTGTGTCATCGGCGGAACTCCTGCTTTACACCAATTCGGCCGAAGTTACCGGTGCATTTACGGGTTATGTCGTTGGCTATGCAAGCATTGCGTTCGTAAAGGCGTCTGAAGGGTCAGAAGAGCCTGAACTTACTGAAGAAGAAAAGCGTGAGCTTCTGGAGATAGCCAAGCGGAGCGTCGAAGCCGCTGTGCGTGGTGAACCTGCCCCCGAATTTGAGCCCAAGAGTCCGAAACTTCGTGAAAATTGGGGTGTGTTTGTAACGCTGAAAAAACACGGCGAGCTTCGCGGTTGTATCGGGTATGTCATTGGCTTCAAACCACTTTACGAAGCAACCCGCGATGTGGCTATATCCGCAGCTTTGAACGATCCCCGTTTTCCACCGGTTACGCCCGACGAGCTGCCCGAACTCAGCTACGAGATTTCGGTTTTGACGCCGCCGCGCCGCATCACCGATGTCGATGAAATCGTTATCGGCAAACATGGACTTCTGATAAAGCAAGGGCCATTTCAAGGCCTTCTGCTTCCGCAGGTTGCGACAGAGCACAACATGAGTCGAGACGAGTTCCTTGACCACACATGCCTTAAAGCCGGTCTTCCACCGGGATGCTGGCGTTCGCCCGAGACTGAGATCTATGTGTTCACTGCACTTGTCTTTGGCGACGAGGAGGCCTAAGTCGCCGATGGCTCGAACTGCCTCTTGATGCCGTTGAGCTTCAAAATGACAACCGCTGTGAGCAATGCCATAACAAGGCCCGCATCGAATGGGCCTGTGTAACCCATCCTTTTCATGAGATAGGCCCCTAAACTTGGCGAAAATGAACCCAACATCCCGCTAACGGACGACATCAATCCGATCAAAGTCCCTCTCGTCGAATCATCTCCAAAAGTTGACATTCCGACCATGAAGGAGACATGCGCAAACTGGCTAAATGGGAATGAGAGGATAAATATCGGCATCAACGGAAGATGCGACCACAATGCGAGCAGCCCTGTCAGGAAGACCATCGCTGTCGCCCAGACCAGTCTGTAATTTCCTTGAGTGATGTAATGTGCTAATCCGAGTCCAGCGAGTGCGGCGAATGTGTTTCCTACAAAGAAACTTAGGTTGATGGCACGCTCCGAGAATCTGAGAACCTCCCGTTCGTAGATGGAAAGATATGGTCCGTAAATCGTTATCGAGAATGTGGCTGACATCAGTGTCAGCGCCAGCGTAAAAATCAGAATCTCTTTGGTCAACTTGATTTTTGGGAGAATCGCTTTGTGTCTTTTGGTGTTCACCTCAACGAGCAGCGCCGAGCGGATACAAAGCGCAATCAGGACGGCAAAGGCGGTTAATCTGATAAGTCCCTGAATTCCAATTAAATCATATAGCCATGCGCCGAAAAACGGCCCAACGGCTATGCCGAGCGCAACGGCGGCCTCCATTCGGCCGTAAGCTTTACCGAGTTCCGATTCGCTCTCAGCGATTATCGCCAACATCGCAGGCGACTGGACGCCCGATGCAAAGTAATCCATCGAAATGCCGAGCACTATGAGCCAAGGGGAATGCACGAGTGAGGCAAGCGTCAGTCCGACGAACGACATGAAGCCCGGAAAGATTATCAGCGGTTTGCGTCCGAACCTGTCAGCCAAAAATCCGCCGAACAACTTACCGCCGTTCCACAAAAAGAGCAGCAGTGAGAAGGTCTTACCGACATCCGCATCGGAGAATCCGAGTTGTTTTAAATACACCGGAAGCAGATAGAGCCATGTGTAGAAGGCGAAAATCAGGAAGCCGATGGTCAATGCCATGACATCGCCGTTTCTTCCACGCAGCGGGAGCTTCATGACAGTGCCTCGAAGTTTCAGCAATTTCGAGTTGGCGTTTGATTTTATGCCATCGCGCCTTCTCAGAGAATCCACTTTTTGTGCCTTTCGAGCAGTTTCTTATCTGTGTTTTTTAACGAGACCAAAAACGGGACGGCCGTCTCGGCCGCTGAAAAATCACAAAATTCCCTAAAGTTCTCCAGAGTTCCATTAAATGCTCGAAGACATCCACGATCGGACTGATCAGAATTTATTAAAATGATTCGAGCGGTGTCCGCTTTCTTTTGAGTATCAGTTAATTCGGCTTACATCACTAAGTTGCAATCAAATTTCCGTGAGTTTACAATGTTTTGGCCTTCAAAAAGAGGAGGTGAAAAATGTCGGAAAAGTTGACTTTTAGTTGGAGAGACGTTCCGCGAGCTGCAAAATTGGGATTTAGTGCAAAAAAGATAGCGCTTATGGTGATAGGGATGTTTGTTGCTACTATCGTCTATGCCCTCTTCGAATATCTGGCGCTCCTGAGTTGTGGCAAGACTCTCTCGGAAATCTGGCACGCCTACCGATTCGTCCCATTTCCCTTTGGTGAGAATTTCTATGGTTCATGGACGGTTTTGGGCAAAATCCTGCATTTTGTGGCCATCTTCCTTGCGACGATCGTGATGATTCTCACCGGTGTAGCCGTGTCGAAGGTAACTTATGAGCAGCTAAAGGGCGATGAGTTTTACGAGATGAGCAAGGCTATCAAATTCGCTTTGAAGGAAGGTCGTGCGGCCGTTTTTGCACCTATAACGCTCATTTTGATGATCTTAGCCATAATTTTCGTCGGTGTGATACTTGGACTGATAGGAAAAATTCCATATCTCGGCGAAATCTTTTTGCTTCTCTCAAGCGTTCCGGCGTTCTTTGGCGTAATTTTGATCGTTTATCTTGCCTTTTCTTTTGTGCTTTCGCTTTTCATCTCGGCGCCGATCGTCGCTACCACAAAATCGGATACCTTCGACACACTCTTTGAGGTCTTCTCCACACTCAACAGCCAAAATTGGAGGTTCGTCATCTACGAAGTCATTCTCGGGATAGTGGAGTTTATAGCTGTCTCCATCTGGATATTTGCCATCGGGCGTGCGCTTTGGATAGCCGAAGCGGTTCTCGGCCATCCTTGGTTGATGGGAACTAAATATTTGAATCTTGAGCGCATAGCGCACTACTACCTGAGTGTTCCTCCGATATTTAACACCCCATTTGCCCAAAAAGTCTTGGACATATTGAAAGTGAGTTCGATAACATCACCGCCTTCCTTCCTCCCATCCGTCAACATCGTTATGCTCATTGTCGGTTTCATCTTCGGGATAATGCTTTACGCCATAGTTTTCATGGCTCTTGGCTACGGTGGTGCTATGTTCTGGAGCGGCAATACCCTGATTTATATCGTTTTGACAAAGAAGAAAGACGATATTGACCTACTCGAAAGAAAAGAGGAAGAAGAGATTTCACTCGAATATGAGGAGTCAGAAAAGGAAGAGAAGAAGGAAGAAGAGACGAGCGAAGAAAAGGTTGAAAAGGCCGAATCACAACAAGATGAACAGCAAAAGGAATGAAAGACTCTTTAGGGATTGAAATTGCTGGAAATGCCGTCAGATATGTTCAAATTGGAGGCGGTCGTGTAACCGCTGTCGATGAAATAAGAGGAAACGAGCTCGATTTCACGCTCAATAAGGTCAAAGAAGCTACTGCATGGGATAAGGCTGTTATAACCGTGAGTCTTGCGGAATTTCACGCACGGAAGGTCCCTTCGATGGACGACGAACTTCTGAACATCCTCATGAGGATGCATCTCGGCAAGGACTTCATCTGGCAGAAAAAGGGTGGTTTTTTGGCAATAGCGCCGAAGGGGACGCTCCAAGCGATTTACAACGCACTTTATTCCGCTGGAATTCAGACGATGGCCATCGAAATCTCGCCGTTTTCCGTGCTCAGAACTTATTTTGAAAACTATCCGGAGAGGCGCAGCAGCAACGCTGTGATCGCATATTTCACAGAGGTCGCAAGTTCTCTGTGTTTCATCAAAAGCGGCACGCCGATCCTCATTGTTACAAGACCGATTGATGAACCGCCCGAAGAAACCGTCAAATCAATGGTTTATCTTGGCGATATGACCTTTGAAGCCAGTCCCTATGAGGTGTTCACCTGCGGCAACATCGAATATTCCAAGCCGTTTTCCGATTCGCTGCGGGGATATCTCAAGGATGCAAACATCTACAAATTGGATCCTTTTCGCCAAGTCAAAGGACTGGGATTGCCTCTGGTGCGGGCGACCATCTTTTCCGCAGCTTTAGGGGCTGCGTTGAGGGAAATTAAGTGAAAAGAAAATTCATGGAGGAGGTGAAAGATTGCTTGATTTCGATTTCAAACCGGGAGAGGAATTTGTTATACCAAGAAAAAGAACCGATAAGAGGCTTCGTCTAAGTTCCATTCTTATTGGTCTTTTGCTGATACTCGTCTTCGGTTTCGCCTATCTGTATCTTCAAAAGACACGACAGGTAAACGAATTGCAACTAAGGATTGAGGAGATGCAGAGTGAGATAGAGTCAGCCGCTGCAAAGGACTCTATCCAACAGTTCACACTTGACCCCAAATCGCTCCATTTTGAGGGCGTCATTCAAGGTCCCAAAGGGGAGGCGTATATCTTTGAAGACGCTATGGGCAAAGGATATGTCCTGACGGACAATATCGTCATCGCCAACTGGCGAATTCATGTGGAAGGCGATTCCCTGTTCTTTGAGTCCTTAGAAACCGGCGAAAAGGTAGGAGTTCAAGTGGGAGGATAAAGTGCCATGTTCCTGAAAGGTTTGCTCTTTGCTTTTCTGATTTTGGCCTCTAAGCCGCTTAACATGGAGCTGATGGAGCTGGACGACGGGATCCAGATAGCGATAACCGGAAGTTTCAAGTCCGCTAAGGTTTTCAAATTCGGATCTTACCTTGTGGTCGATGTGGAAAACGGGAAGCTAAGTTCCAAGCTCCCAAGAAAAGCCAACTTCTGCGGCGCTCAGATCACGGTGGAAGACCTCCGAAGGGACTTCGGTGTGGTTCGCTTTTCGATAAAGCCGCCGTCCTCTTTCTCTTACACTTACAGACAGGTTTCCAACGCCGTCATCGTTAAACTCAAATTTAAGAAACAAAAGATTAAACAGGTGGTGGAGCCGAAAACAGCACAGCAGCGCAAAACAAGCGGCACAAGGGTCGAAAGCAAGCCCAAGTCCCAAAAGACCTCGAGCCGTGCGACGGAGCAGAGAGTGAAGACCGCTCAGCAGCGTTCCAAACCCCCGTCCAAGCCGACTCAAAGACGGTCGGTTGCACAACAGCAACAACCCAAGAGAGTTACCTCGACAGCAAAACCGAAGAAATCGACCAAGACGGAGAAGCTCAGCGTATCGGTCTATGGCGCAAGACTTGAACTCCTCAACATCGCCCTAAGATTGGCAACTGGCGACACTTCCTTGATCGTTGAAGGTCCGTCAAGGGTTTTCATAAACGAACAAGAGATAACGGTGGACAGCCTGAAGAAATTGCTCCAGAAACCCCAAGAGTGATTCACATTCAATGCGATACCGCTCTGTTTTTGCCTTCTCACTGGCCACATTTTTGAGTCGAATTTTCGGCTTTGTGCGCGAGGGTGTCATTGCCTATCTTCTTGGGGCTTCGGGTATTGCCGACGCTTTCTATACTGCACTTAGAATTCCAGCTTTGTTGCGAGACTTACTTGCAGAGAACGCCATCCAGAACGCCTTTATCCCGTCATACATCGAGGCTGAGGTTACTGACAACCGTCCGAACGAGTTTCTCGGGACCGTAACCATCCTGTGGCTCTCGGTCGCATTTGCGTTCTCCCTTCTCGGCATCAT
>QNDP01000065.1 GCA_003645975.1 Candidatus Hydrothermota bacterium
CCATAACCTGCAAACTTTTCCAGTTTATCAAACAGATCGGCGGCCACCGATGGGTCTATTCCATGTTCGGTTGCGCCTTTGATGAACACCTCCTTCTGCTGCGCCATGACATCCTTTTTCTTTTTGCCCATAGCCCGCCTCAGCAGATCGGCCTGTCCCAATGAGAACCCGGCTATCTTCGACGCAATCTGCATGACCTGTTCCTGATACACCACTACGCCATAGGTCTCCTTAAGGATGTCCTCAAGTTCTGGGAGAGGATACTCGATTGGTTTTCGCCCCTGTTTTCGACTGACATAGTCATCGAGCATTCCGCTCTGTATCGGTCCCGGTCGGTATATCGCAATGATGGCCGTGAGGTCAGCCAATGTTCTCGGCTTGGCCGCCTTCAGCAGCTCACGGAAGCCCCGGGACTCGACCTGAAAGACCGCAAGCGTTTCGCCCCTGCCAAGCAAGTCGAAGGTCTTCGGATCGTCCAATGGGATCTTCCTGATGTCGAAATTGGGATCATGCCGCTGCCTCACCATCTCCTCAGCCAGTTTGACAACGGTGAGCGTCCTTAGCCCCAAGACATCGACCTTCAGAAGGCCGAGCTCTTCGAGCGCCGTCATCTCAAATTGAGTCGAGACCGTGCCATCTGTGGATTTGTAAAGTGGGACATATTCCCAAATCGTTCCGGGTGCTATGACAACACCGGCGGCATGGGTCGATACATGCTTGATCTGACCTTCCACCTTTTTGGCCATTTCGAGCAGCTCTCGAATTTCAGGCCGAGAATCGGCCAGCATCCGCAGCTCGCCTATTTCGCGCATAGCCATTTCGATGGTGTAGCCCGTTCGTGGGATGAGTTTGGCTATGCGGTCGGCGTCGTTGTAAGGGATGTCCATGACACGGGCGACATCCCGTATGGCTGCGCGCGCCAGCATCCGACCGAAAGTGATGATTTGGGCTACGCTGTTCTCTCCGAACCGATTACGGATGTATTCGATGACCTTGTCCCGTTTGACATCCTCAAAATCGATGTCAACATCTGGCGGGGAGACCCTATCGGGATTCAGGAACCTTTCAAAAAGCAGCCCGTTCTGGATCGGATCGACTTCGGTGATGCCCAGCGCATAGAGGACGAGGGAGCCGACGGCGGAGCCGCGTCCGGGACCGACCACAATGCCCATCTCCTTCGCATGTGAGACGATGTCCCAGATTATCAGGAAGTAACCGGAATAGCCCATTTTTGCTATCACATCCAGCTCATATTCAAGCCGCTCACGGTAATTTGACGGTATTTCGCCCATCCTTTCCCGAAGTCCTTTGAACGCCAGCTCACGGATATACTCGTCTTCGGATTTGTAACCTTTTGGAAGTTCAAATTTTGGAAGGTGGACGCGTGTGGGGTCTAACTCCAGCTTCAGATCGACCATATCGGCGATCTTAAGGGTGTTGATAATGGCTTGGGGCACATCCTTAAAAAGCTCGAACATCTGCTGCGGACTTTTCAAATAGACTTCCCTCGTGTTGAAACGCATCCTGTTCTGGTCTTTCAACTTGGCTTTGGTTTGAATGCAAAGGATGACATCGTGGAATTTCCAGTCCTCAAATCTCAGAAAATGGGCGTCGTTGGTGGCGACCACCGGGATGTCAAGCTCTTCCGATATTTTGATAAGTCCTTGATTGACAGTCCTGTTTTCGTCAAGCCCAAGCTCTTGGAGTTCGAGATAAAAGTTATCTTTGCCGAAGATGTCTCGATACATCGCCGCAAGCCTAACGGCAAGTTCGTAATCGCCTCTGAGCAAAGCCTTTGGGATCTCTCCTTTCGGGCATCCTGAAAGTGCGATCAGCCCATCGGCGTGTTCTGCAAGCATCTGTTTGTCTATTCTCGGCTTGTAGTGGAACCCCTTGAGGTATGCCATAGTCGAAAGATACATCAAATTTTTCAGTCCCTGCTCGTCTTTTGCGAGTAGCGTCAGATGGTAAGAGTCCTGACCTTTTCCCTTCTGTTCGATGCTCTTCGGTGCGACATAGGCCTCCATTCCTATGATCGGCTTTATTCCGGCCTTAGTGGCCTCTTTATAGAATTCGATGATGCCGAAGAGGTTGCCGTGATCGGTCAAAGCCACTGCGGGCATATCCATATCCGCAACGGCCTTAACGAGTTCCGGAATCCTTATAGCCCCATCGAGCACACTGTATTCCGAATGGACATGGAGATGGACAAAACCGTTATTCATAGCGAGCGAATTATAGGCCTGCAAATTTTAAGGGTTCAATTGAGGCATAAAAGGTTGATGTTCAAAGGCATTTTTATGACAAAATAGACATTGAGTCATTGCAAAAATCGGCATCTTACGGCAATTGACTATGCATTTGGAATTTGGTTGAGGGACAACAAGGAAACCCAATTTTGCGGAATAGCCGGCATAAAGTCCTTGTCGGATATCTGAAGAAGGCCTAAGAAACCGAGCAGGTTTGCATGATTTTAAGGCTCAGAAATTTTTGAAATTAGCTTGAAATAGCGTATTAACCTCATTATACTTGCGGTCGATTCGCCATAGCTAAAAGAGGTGATGATGTTGGCGCTCACATGGTTAGCCTCAGAAAGTAAGGTTTTGGATGAACATGTATTAAAAAAACTGCTTGATTTTTCGAGTGAAATTCACGGCGTTTTGGATTCCAGACTTCGTTTCCTTTATGTCAACAAAAAAATTAGATTTTTAGGTTACACACCTAAAGAGGTGCTTGGCCGTAGCATAGGCGTGATCCTCCGTGAGGACGCACTTCGTGCACTCGAAAAGGCACTCCGAAACTCCACCACAGGCATGTTGATGCACGAGGTAACCCTTTTGTCAAAAGACGGAACCGAACAAAACGGCATCTTGAACTGCGTCGGCTTTCTGAGCTCCTCTGGAAAACGGAGTTTCCTTTTGACCATCCGTGTAAAGCGAAATTTCAGTGTCCACAATTTGATCCTCGACTCAATAGATTCCGGTGTCGTAGTTTTGACCAATGACGACAGGATCATCTATGCGAACAAATATGCAAAACGGTTTTTTGGCATCAAAGAGACCATGCCTGTCCGTGAACTGCCAAGTGAGCTGAGGAACATCATGTATCGCGCCAAGAATGAACTGAAAAGCGAGGAGTTTCAGCTCTCTACCGGCCATGTTCTCGGCGTTTCGTCCTACCCATTGCTTTACAAAGGGCAACAAAAGGGCTGGATTGTGATCTTTCGGGACATCACCGAGACGAAAAGGCTTCGTGAGGGGATCGCTTTGCTCGATAAATTCTCCACTCTGGGCGTGATCGCTTCCGGACTGGCACACGAAATCAAGAATCCTTTAGCAAGCATGAAATTGACCATTCAGAACTTAGAGCAACTCGGAGACAAAAAAATCCAGGGTGCCCTTGAACGTCTTCAGCGCCAAATAGACCGAATAGACAGTCTTGTGCGCAGCTTTTTCTCCTATGTGCGTCCATCTCCGCCCAATCCAGGGGTTTATTCCGTCAAGAGTGCGGTCAACGAAGTGATCACACTTGTCGAGAATTTTTTGAAAAGACAAAAGATCAAGTTTGTAAACCTAATCCCCTCAACAGTCTATGTGATAGTTGACTTTAATCAATTTCAGCAAATACTTCTAAACTTGATTTTGAATGCCATCGATGCAATGCCTAACGGAGGTAATCTGGTGATCAGGGCGGGCGAAACAGAGCAGGGATGCCCACAGGGTCTCAAAAGATGCGTTTACATAACGGTGGAAGATACCGGCGTCGGCATTCCGCAGGATAAACTTGACAAAATTTTCCTGCCTTTCTTTTCCACCAAAAAAGGTGGTATCGGCTTGGGGCTTTTCATAGTTTATCAGCTCGTAAACGAGAACAAAGGCCGGATCGAGGTCGAAAGTCATGTTGGGGCAGGCACGAAATTTACCATCTTTTTGCCATCTGCCTCTGCTGCAATGCAGGAGGAGTCAAAAGCAAAGCCGAGCACTCAACAAGCTGGAGACATTGATGCAAATTTAAAGAGGGAGGGTAATAACGATGGCAATTAAAACCCTTATCGTGGATGACGAGGAAGACATATTGCAGGAACTTTCGACCGCTTTGAGCAATGCAGGAATGATAGTTTTCACTGCAAAGGATGGACGGAAAGCACTTGATGTCCTTAAACGCCAAGATTTAGATGTCATCGTAACAGACATAAGGATGCCTGACATCAACGGAATCGAACTCCTTTTGTATGCAAAGGAGCTTAACCCGGACATCAAAGTCATTGTCATAACGGCTTACGGTTCAGAGGCGGTCAGGAGAGAAGTTTTGGAGAAAGGGGCAATAGGTTATCTCGAAAAACCTTTTGATGTTAAAGACCTTATAGATTTGATAAATTCACTCGCAAAAAAACCGGGCACAGAGGAATGGGGTATAACCGAGATATTGCAGTTGATAAACCTCGATAAAAAGTCCGCTATTTTGACAGTCAAAACGCCAGAAGGCGAAGGCAAGATCTATATCGTTGATGGTGATGTGTATCATGCAGAATTGGGCGAACTCTCAGGTAAAGAGGCATTTTTGAAAATTATCTCTTACGAAAGACCAAAATTTGACATCAAGTGGACTACGCCAAAAGTGAAAAGAACCATAGTGAGACCTTTGTATTTGCTGCTGCTCGAAGCGATTGTGGGACCCAGTGAAGTGCCTGAGACACTTTTGCGCGAGGAAAAAGTCGAGGAGGAGAAAAAAGAGGAGGCGGTAGCTGAGGAGAGCCCTCTGGAAAAGGCTTTGGAACAGATCGGACGCCTTTTCAGAGAGGTCGAGCCAGAGGAGGAGGCTGCGTTGATAGAAACTGCGGCTCCTGCTGCACCTGAAGCTGTGGCGCCGCCTCAACCCGAAAGGGTAACAGCACCTCCGCCTCAGCCAACCCCTGCTGTTGCTCCGACAAAGAAAATTGTTGATCGGACGGCTTTGGACTCCCTCTTGCAGTCCTTGATCAGGGAGATGCCTGATATAATTGCGATAGCCGTTGTCGATGCAAACGGGAGCGTTCTCTCACAGACAACTGCGGCCAATCTGAACATCGATGTGGCGACGGTCTCAAGATTTTTAGTCACCGGATTCAGCGGATTGGCTACGAATGTCGTAAATGCGAACTTAGGAAATATGCACGAAGTCTTGATTTCAACACCTGCCAGCTATATTCTAATACGAGCATTAAAGGGAAGTAGTTATTTGATAGGCATCTTACCGACAGTCAAAGAGATTTCACTTGGGTTGTTTAGGTTAAAAATGAATAAACTTTCGACCCGCCTTGAGGAGGTTCTGGCATGATCGATGCGACTTTTCATGAAGTTCTGAGAGATTTAATTAAAAGGAATCCAGAAGTAGAAGCGGCTGCTATTGTCAATTCTCAGGGGATTTGTAATGCATCCTACCTTAAACCCGGGATAGATGAGGAAGGTGTGGCGGCTATGTCCGCTGCTATCCTTGCACTGGGTGAAAATGTGCTTCAGGAGATGCGCGGAGGTAAGCTGAGCGAAGTTTACATAAAGGGTTCAGACAGAATGGTTTTGATAGTTAGCGCCGGTGATGAATACCTTCTGTTTTTGGTTATACCCGTTTTTGCCAAGTTGGGACTCATCCTTATGGAAGCCAAACGGGCATCGAAAAGAATTCAAGAAGCCGAACAACAGGCCGCAGCCGCTGAAAGTATCTCCAAGATATTTGAAGAATTCGGTGAAGATGAAATCACCAAGTTCCTCGAAGAGTTCTCTTTACCCGGTGAGGAAGGCAGTGAACTCTGAAATGTCCCTAAAAGGAGCAATATAGCCATGATGATCGATGCCGCAAAGAAGGAAATTAAATTTAAAATCGTCTATTACGGACCAGGCCTTAGCGGTAAAACCACCAACATTGTCTATATTTACTCGAAGTTCCCCGGGTTGAAAGGGAATCTCGTAACTATCGACACGAAGGGTGAGAGAACACTGTTTTTCGATTTTTTGCCCATAGAGATCGAGATCATAAAGGGTTACAAAACAAGGTTTTATCTCTACACAGTTCCCGGACAGGTCTTTTATAAAACCACAAGGCGTTTGGTGTTGAAAAATGCCGATGGCATAATCTATGTCGCTGATTCACAGAGAAATAGATTGAAAGACAACATCGATACCCATAAAGAAATGTATGAACACATGAAGTATTACGACATGAGTCGGGAGAACATCCCGATCGTCATGCAATACAACAAGCGGGATCTCCCGGATATACTTACAATAGAAGAGCTTGAGCGCGAAGTTAATTGGTATCACTACCCCTATTTCCCTGCAATAGCCATAAAAGGGGTAGGTGTTTTTAAAACGCTTGAAGCAATCATCAGAGAAGTCGTTAAACGCTCGTTCGCAAAAGCCAAAGAACTCGCCACATAGCCTTGAACGAGAAAGTGGAAAAGTCCCTTCAATCTGTCATTCTTGAAATAGAGAAGGTCATTAAGGGTCAATCGAAAACGGTGAAGCTTTCGCTGGCTGTCCTTTTGGCTAAAGGCCATCTTTTGCTCGAAGGACCGCCAGGCACAGGCAAAACTACTCTCGCATTAGCTATCTCACATGTCTTGGGATGCTCCTTCAAAAGGATCCAATTCACAAGCGATATGTTGCCATCGGACATAATTGGAGCGAGCATCTACGATCCCAATCGACAGGAATTTGTGTTCAAAAAGGGACCGATTTTCCACAATGTGATCCTTGCCGACGAGATCAACCGTGCAACATCCCGAACACAAAGCGCATTGCTTGAAGCTATGGGTGAAGGGCAGGTGTCCGTCGAAGGCCGCACTTACCAACTTCCAAAACCGTTTTTCGTGATAGCGACGGAGAACCCTGTGGACCAAGTCGGGACATTCCGCCTACCGGATTCTCAGCTTGACCGTTTCCTTGCGCGCATAAAAATCTGGTATCCCCCAGAAGATGCAGAG